>CAZWAN010000091.1:0-9284 GCA_964631875.1 uncultured Flavobacteriaceae bacterium | reverse complement strand
GCAAATTAATAATAAAAGAATATTTTTTAAAGTAAAAATTAAGAATAATTAATAAAATCCTCTTTTGATAAAATTGTATATTTTTGTGGGATCCCCTGTTAAGACAAAGCGTATTTTGGTGGCGTAATTAGGAAGTGAAGGTTCGAATCCCAAGCTAGATTGTAAAGGAAAGTAGAGCTCTAAAAAGTTTGGAACGAAATTAAAACGGATACCACTATCATATCTAAAATAAGGATCAAAACCTTGATTTTTTACTAAACCTATATCGCCATATATTTCTATCCAGCGCCAAATTCCTACACTCGCGTTAAAACTTGTCATATATTCATCGGAGTACTTGTCTTCAAAATTCGTTTTGAAGCCGCCATCACTAATGATCACTTCCTGACTAAAAAAGCCTGAACTTTCAGATCTACCCAAATAACTATATTCAAATAAATAATCACTAGGGCGATCTAATGCGAAACTAAAAAAGTCTGAATCTGTTTTATTTCTTAGAAATTTTCCAAAGAAAAATCTAAAATCGAATTGTCTGTTTTTAGTATTTAAATATCTATACCTCACATCCAGAGCGACTTTAGTAAAATCTCTATTGTATTGAAAATCTGCAAAGTATTGGAGATCATTTATGATGTTGGGTTGGCCGTAGCCGTATCTTAAAACCAGAATATTGTATTTATCTTCAGGAAGTACTTCTTGACCTTCCGGTATTTCTTTATCAATTATATTATACTTGGCCATAAAATAGCTTCCACCGACATCTCTTAGGGATTTCCTTGTAAAATTCAATAAAAAGAAGGGTGATAATTTATTGAATCTTAAATCTCTATCATAAAAGGAATTACTACCTGATATTCCGGCATTATAGCTATAGATAGGTGAGTTCTCAGGCAAGTGTTGGTAGAGTAAAGCGAAGCTTCCTGATATTGCATTACTTTTGAATCCATAAACCGGAGTAAATTTAAAAAGCCATCTCTTTTTCAATGCCGCCTGATTATAAATTTGGGGCCCCAATACAATTCCATCGTAAAAATTATATTCTATATATAGATTATAAAAAAGCTGATTGTAAAAAGGATCTTCTATGTCTTTAAAGAAAGTAAATTTTAATGGCCTGTTAAGTAAGGCATTGTCTACTTTTTTCCAGTTATTTCTCAAGTTATTCTCCGGATACAGGAATTCATAGTTAAGGGCGACCCTTTCAAAACCATTGTTTTTAATTTTTACAGTTTTAATAGAATCTACATTTTCAACCCATGTTTTGAACAAGGTTTGATCATCTTTTACGCCGTATAAAGCCACCGGAGCTGTAAAATCACTTAAATTTTTTATTTCGATAGAAAGAGAGTCCCCCTCTTTTTTTACACTTTTAATCGTATAATCAATTTTTTTATTGGTGGTGATATAATTTCGAAAAAAATAGGTGAGGTCTTTGTCGGTTTTAGAGGTAATAAGTTTTTCAAGTTCTTTACTCTCTGTAATTTTCAAAGTATTATTTTGATAAAACTCTTTTATACTTTTCGGCACTACACTGTCTTGCACAAAAGCGTCTACATACCTTAAACCAAGTCCTGCTTTGTACTTATTTACAATTTTCCGGTTAAAATTTGAAAGAGAATCTAAGGATGTTGTTAAAGATTGATCTATATTTTTTCTTGTAGCAAATTGATAGACAAAAGGATATTTGCCATTAAATTTTAGCTTTGCGATACTGTATTTTCTTATTCCCCAAAGTTTTGAAATATCGCCAATGGCATTTACCTCAGGGTAGTATTTTTCAACGTATTTCATCATCAAAAAGATTTGAATTCCGTCGGATAAGTAATAATCGGTTCGATTATTGGTTATGATGGTATTATGAATAAATTTATCGGTCAATGCCTTAAAAATTTTTATATCCCATTCAAAAACATCTGTAAAGGGGGTTAATTTATCCGGTAATTGATTAAACCCATAAACAGGGTTCTTTTTGTAAGTAATGTTGTTTATAAAGAACTTGTCAAAAGGATAATCTCCCAGATATTGACTAATGAAATTTAATTGGCGATCGAGGATATCTGTTTTTAATTGATCTTCTAAATTTTTACTGGGTAAATCTGTTACGACTTCGGTAGCAGTGGCACAGTAATAACCAAATGAATTGAGCAATTCAATTTTCAGTTCTATGTCAACTCTGTTCTCTCCTGTTAAATGATGCAAACTGTGGTCATTTTTATTACTGATTTGTTGCCTGAGATCAGAATGAAGTGTGAAACCTCTCGGTGTTTCAAACTGTATGTCGAAATCAGATGGCTCGACAAATAGATCGTCCATATCCAGGTTACTCATCAATATCCATTTTTTGTAAAATACCGCCGGAACAATATACCAGTATCGTAAATTGTAATTATTTTCAGAGAATCCGTATTGTGTAAATTCCGAACTCGGAACTTTAACCAAGTAATTTAGATCGATTACAATGGAATCACCTGGTTTTAATTTTTCATTTGGAATGATGTAAAAAATATCCGGTAATCCCTTGTAATTCTGCCATTTTAAGGGTTGTGATTGCTCCGAAATACCAATAATTTCTGAAAAGCCCTTTTTCTTTGTTTTGGCAAAATATAAAGACTTGTCGTAATTCTCGATTAGTCTTTTGGATAATGGTGAATCCTGATCTTTATATGCATTAGCCCAATTATGAAAATATAGGGTGTCTAGCGTTGAATTAGATTTATTAAAATAGGTGATCGATTGATTAATTTCAATGCTATTGGTTTTTGCATCCAATTTTGCATAGATATTTATTTTGTTGTTTTGCGAAAAAGACAACAAACTGCATCCCAGTAAAAATATGACGAAGACTTTCAAAAGATGCAAAGTATTTAATTTTCGAGATTAGTCTAGAAGTTAGGACTTAGGTTGTGTTGTTTGTAGAAATTGTCTATGATGCGCACTACTTCATCAGCCGTATCAACAATACTGAACAAGTCTAAATCTGTCGGACTTACATTGCCATATTTTTCAACTAATACGGCCTTAATCCAATCCACCATTCCTTTCCAAAACTGAGATCCTACTAATACAATAGGAAATTTCGCAATTTTATTGGTTTGAATCAGGGTGATTGCTTCGAATAATTCATCTAAAGTACCAAAGCCGCCTGGCATTGCGACAAAACCTTGAGCATATTTTACAAACATCACTTTTCTAACAAAAAAGTAATCGAACTCTAAATTTTTATCCTGATCGATGTATTGATTATCTTTTTGTTCAAAAGGCAAATCGATATTAAGCCCGACGGAAATGCCGGCACCTCTGTGTGCCCCTTTGTTAGCTGCTTCCATAATACCAGGACCACCTCCGGTAATAACGCCAAAACCATGTTGGGTTAATTCATAGGCAATTTCTTCAGCCACGATATAGTATTTATTTTCAGGTTTAGTTCTCGCAGATCCAAAAATACTTACACAGGGTCCAATCCTACTCAATTTTTCATATCCATCTACAAATTCGCTCATGATCTTAAAAATCGCCCAGGAATCATTGGTTTTGATTTCATTCCATGTTTTGGGTTTGAATCTTTCGCGAATTCTTTTATCTTCTAGTGGGGTCATAAATTCAGATATTTTGGGGTGAAGTTAATTCTTTTTTTAAAAACCTTGCGGTGTAGCTATGTTTGTGCTTTATCAATTCTTCAGGTGTTCCTTCAAATAATATTTTACCTCCTTTTTCACCGCCCTCAGGTCCAACATCAATAATAAAATCGGCCAGTTTGATCACATCGAGGTTATGTTCAATAATCATAACAGTATTGCCTTTGTCTGTAAGTTTATTCAATACTTTCATTAATATTTGAATATCTTCAAAATGCAGTCCGGTTGTGGGTTCATCGAGTATGTAAAGAGTATTTCCTGTATCTTTTTTTGAAAGCTCAGAAGCCAATTTAATTCTTTGGGCTTCACCTCCGGAAAGGGTTGTTGATTGTTGTCCGAGCGTTATATAACCTAAGCCTACATCTTCAATTGTTTTTAATTGACGTTTAATTTTTGGGATATTTTCAAAAAATTGTACCGCTTCCGTAATAGTCATATTTAATACATCAGAAATAGATTTGCTTTTGTATCTAATTTCTAGCGTTTCGCGTGTGAATCTTTTTCCTTGACAAACTTCGCATTCTACTTCTACATCAGGTAAAAAATTCATTTCAATAACCCGAACTCCGCCGCCCTGACAATTTTCACAACGCCCGCCTTTGACATTAAAAGAAAAAACACCGGGTTTGTATCCGCGAATAAGGGCTTCAGGAGTTTGCGCAAATAGGTTGCGAATTTCACCAAATACACCAGTGTATGTAGCTGGATTAGACCTGGGGGTTCTGCCAATCGGACTTTGATCTATATCTATAATCTTATCAATGTTATCTATCCCTTCAATCTTTGTATATGGCAAAGGTTCTTTTACGGCTTTATAAAAATATTGATTTAAAATGGGATAAAGGGTTTCATTAATAAGCGTCGATTTACCACTTCCTGAAACGCCTGTTACACAAATCATTTTACCCAAAGGCACTTCAAGATTTACTTTTTTAAGGTTATTACCGGTTGCACCTTTTAAAATAATCTTTTTGCCATTACCCTCTCTTCTGGTCTCAGGAATATCAAAAAATTTATCCCCATTTAAATAAGCCGCAGTAATGGTATTGCATTTTAATAGTTCAGCAGGAGTTCCCTCAGAAATAATTTCTCCACCAAAACGACCGGCTTCCGGGCCAATATCGATGACATAATCTGATCTTTCGATCATTTCTTTGTCGTGTTCAACAACCAGCACAGAATTGCCAATATCACGAAGGTTCTGGAGGGATTGAATTAATTTTTGGTTATCTCTTTGGTGCAAACCTATGCTCGGTTCATCTAAAATATACAATACACCTACAAGTTGAGAACCAATTTGAGTCGCGAGTCGAATTCTCTGTGCTTCGCCTCCCGAAAGTGTTTTTGAACTCCGGTCAAGTGATAAATAACCCAAACCAACATCCAGCAGAAACTGAAGACGTGCAGTGATTTCTTTAAGTATTTCTGTGGCAATAATTTTTTGTTTTTCGTTTAATTTCGCAGGAAGTGCGTCGAACCAGCTTCCCAAATGATCCAGATCCATTTGGGTGAGATCCGCTATAGAACAATTATTTATTTTAAAATAGAGTGCCTCCTTTTTAAGTCTGGAACCATTGCAACTGGGACAAGTTTTTTCAACCATAAAGTTTTGTGCCCATCGGGTAATACTTTTTGAAGCCGCTTCCTTGTGCTGGTTTTCTATAAATTGAACAATCCCCTCAAAATCGATTTCATAATTCCTCGTAATTCCCAGATCTTTAGAAGAAACATCGAATTTTTCATTACCGCCATTTAAGATAATGTCAAGTGCCTTTTCAGGAATCTTACTGATTGGATCGTCAAGACTGAATTCAAAACGACTGGCAATTAATTTAAGCTGTTTGAAGATCCATGAGTTCTTGTACTCTCCAATTGGGGCTATACCACCTTGCTTAATCGATATTTTATAATCGGGAATAACTTTATTCAGATCAATTTCATGGATACGACCAATACCGTTACAAACCTCACAGGCTCCTTTAGGGGAATTAAATGAGAAACTATTTGGCTCTGGTGCCGGATAGGAAATTCCGGTGGTTGGGCACATTAAACTACGACTGAAATATCTTGGTGCTTTGGCGTTTACCTCCAATACCATCAAGCTTTCATCACCGTGATACATCGCCGTTTTAATAGTTTCTTCAATTCTTTTTTCTGTTGCCGGGTTTACTTCCAAACGATCTATAACTAGTTCAATGTCATGGGTTTTGTACCGATCTAGCTTCATTCCTTTTTCAAGTTCAACGATCTCGCCATCCACTCTGGCTCTTATAAAACCTTGTTTAGCGAGATTTTCGAAAAGTTCTCGGTAATGACCTTTCCTGGATTTTATAATAGGCGAAAGAACCATGATTTTTTTATTAGAATAGGCCTCCATTATTAGCTCCTTAATTTGCTCATCGCTATAATGGATCATTTTTTCCCCTGTGTGATAAGAATAGGCTTCGCCAGCTCTGGCAAATAATAATCTCAGGAAATCATAAATCTCTGTAATTGTGCCAACAGTAGAACGCGGACTTTTACTTGTGGTTTTTTGTTCTATAGCAATAACGGGTGAAAGGCCTTCAATTTTATCTACATCCGGTCGCTCTAATCCACCTAAAAATTGTCTGGCATAGGCAGAAAACGTTTCGATATACCTTCTTTGCCCTTCAGCATAAATGGTGTCAAATGCCAATGAAGATTTTCCGCTACCACTTAAACCGGTGATGACTACCAGTTTATTGCGAGGAATTTTAACATCTATATTTTTTAAATTATGCTCTCTTGCGCCTAAAACCTCAATAAAATTCTGCTGATTATCCATATATGAGCTAAATGGGCAAATTTAAAGAAACTTGGTGGAATTTAGATTGATATTAAGGTGAACTTTAAAAGTTCGAATAATATGATTTTAAAACAAATGGAATCATTTGTAGGCCAGTTAAAATTGTTTTAAAAAATAGTAAATTGCACCGAGTATAAAAATTTGGCATGATTCAAAAAATTAAATATTTTTTCGAAAAAAGAGGATTTGATGTTTCTTCTCGGTTGGCTGATAGAATGGGAATTAGAGCTACCAATGTCAGGTTATTTTTTATTTATATTTCATTTGTTACCGTAGGTTTATCTTTTGCGATCTACTTAACATTAGCATTTCTTTTAAAATTAAAAGATATGATGTATACAAAAAGAAGTTCTGTTTTTGATCTTTAATGAATAAAAATATAATCAATCCACGTGAAGTTATTTAAGTCTAATTTTATTCAAAAGAAAATATACAAGGCGTTATTGTTGCTCATCTTGTTGTTGACCACCGGAACATTGGGTTACATTATTATTGGAGATTTTGATTTTGTAGATGCACTATACATGACGGTGATTACAATTTCCACAGTAGGATTTAAAGAAGCGCAACCTTTAGACTTGGAATCGAAAATTTTCACCATCATATTAATTATTACTAGTGTCAGTATTTTTGGTTATGTAATTTCTGTCATAACTGAATATATATCCAATAACAATTTAATAGAAGATTTAAAACAAAGAAAAGTGCAGGGTAAAATTGATAAGCTAAGGAATCATACCATTGTTTGTGGTTATGGTAGAAATGGTAAGCAAGCCGTTTCTAAATTAAAATCTCATAATAAACCATGTGTAATAATAGAGAGTCGAGCCGAACTGATGGAGGGTTATGATTTTGATTCTAACTCTAATATAATGTATATTAAAGGAAATGCGACTGATGATGAATCTTTACTGAAAGCCGGAATAAAAAATGCGGCACATATAATTACTACTTTACCGTCTGACGCTGATAATTTATATGTAGTACTCTCATCAAGACAATTAAACTCAAAAATAACGATAGTGAGCAGAGCCTCGAATGACTCCTCTTATAGTAAGTTAAAAATTGCAGGAGCTGATAATGTGATCATGCCCGATAAATTAGGTGGGGCGCATATGGCGTCTTTGGTTATCACTCCAGACATTATTGAATTTATTGATAGACTTTCTGTTGCCGGCGACAATGTGACTAACTTAGTGGAAATTCTTACAGATGATTTGCCCAAAGAATATTTGTCTAAGTCGATTTATGATCTGGATTTAAGAAAAACTACCGGTTGCACCGTTATCGGTTTAAAAACACCGGATAGAGAATATATCATAAATCCTGAGGCAAGCACTAAATTGACACCAAATTCAAAACTGATCTTATTGGGTAAACCGGAACAAATCCGCAAATTGAATCAACTTTTTTAAGTTTTTCGATTTCATCCTTTTTCAAAGAAGTGATTACATTTATAGTAGGTAAAATAACAGATAATTTTGAAAAGAATCCTCGTCACTGGCAGTAATGGTTTGTTAGGTCAAAACTTAGTTAAGTTTTTGGTTGGGCAAAAGTTTGACCTATTTGCCATTTCCAGAGGAGAGAATAGGTTAAGTTATGAGGAGGGTTATTCGTATTCAGATATTAATTTAGAAGAATATGAAAAAGTGAAGTTATTTATTCGTGATATTAAACCTGAAGTAATCATTCATACCGCGGCAATGACCAATGTTGATCGTTGTGAGTTGGAAAAAGAGGCATGTTACAATGCCAATGTTGAGGTCGTTAAGAATTTAGTCGAGTGTTGCAAACAATACAATATCCACCTCATTCATTTATCTACAGATTTTATTTTTGATGGTAAAAAGGGATATTATAAGGAGTCTGATCAGGCAAATCCTATTAATTATTACGGTTGGTCAAAATTAAAGTCAGAAAAATTGATTTTAGAATCCCATATAAAGTATACGATCTTAAGAACTATTTTAGTTTATGGTTTAACCGAAGAATTAAAAAGCAATATCATATTTTGGGTTAAAAATAATTTAGAAGCGAAAAAGGATATTTCTGTTGTCACGGATCAATTTAGAATGCCCACACATGTAGATGACCTGGTTTTTGCTTGTCATCAAGCCATAGTTCGAGAGGTTTTGGGTGTTTATCACATATCAAGTAATGAACTTATGTCTATTTTTGAAGTGGCTAATCTGGTAGCAGAGATATTTAATTTAGACAAAAAGTACATACATCCGGTACGATCTAAAGAATTAAACTTGCCGGCGAAACGGCCGGAAAAAACAGGTTTTGATCTTTCATTGTCGATAAGCGAACTGAAATTTAAACCACAGTCATTTTTAAAAGGACTGCAACTATTTAAAAATCAGATCGAAAGTAAATAGACTTTGGTCCAAAATGTTCAAATTTGGATTTTGTTAATAACTTAAGCCGGAAAAATATTTTCTATATCACAGATTTATTCTACATTTGCCTTCCCAAAAAGGGGAAAAGTATGTTCTATAGTTTTATTGGAGATTACGGGATTTGATTAGGGGTTATTTTTGGTAAAAAAAATTTTTAATTTTTTCTTGTTAGAATAAAAAACTATTGTACATTTGCACCCGCTTAGCTGAGGAAGTAATTTTGAGGTTAGGGATTTAGAGAAGAAGTTCATTGAAAATATTGAAAAGATTGACAGCGTAAGAATTGAGTAGAATCGCAAGTTTGGCAAGAATGCCACTCTGAAGATTTTTTTTGAGACCTTTATTTTGAACAACATTCACGATGAAGAGTTTGATCCTGGCTCAGGATGAACGCTAGCGGCAGGCTTAACACATGCAAGT
>CAZWAN010000090.1:0-9312 GCA_964631875.1 uncultured Flavobacteriaceae bacterium | reverse complement strand
AACTTTTAATGTAATAGGTAAACCTTATCTAATTGAAAAACAGATGTATAAGTGTGTTTTTAATAAAGTAAAATAAATATAATTGAAGAAAGAATGACCATAGCCTATTGCCTCGCTCTATTCTGCAGGGTCAGATCTGCCAGAACGAGTGCGCTTAAAGCTTCAATAATGGGTACCGCTCTGGGAACTACACAAGGGTCATGCCTGCCTTTGCCTTGCATCTCAACGAGTTTACCGTCGGCATCAATGGTTTGTTGTTTCTGCATTATAGTGGCCACCGGTTTAAAGGCTACTCTGAAGTAAATATCCATCCCATTACTTATACCACCTTGTATCCCTCCTGAAAGATTGGTTTTTGTGGTGCCATCTGCATTAAATAGATCATTGTGTTCGCTGCCCTTTAATCTTGTACCTTTAAACCCACTTCCATATTCAAAACCTTTAACAGCATTCAGCGAAAGCATCGCTTTTCCCAATTCTGCATGGAGTTTATCAAACACGGGTTCACCCAAACCAAGTGGAACGTTCTTGATCACACAAGTAATGATACCGCCAATGGTATCACCGCTTTTTTTGATTTTTTCGATCAACTCGATCATTTTGGTCGCTGTTTCGGTATCCGGACAACGCACGATATTCTTTTCTATGGCTTCCCTGTTGAAATCCAGCATGTGTGAGGGCATTTCGACGTTGCCTACACTTGAGGTAAAGGCGTTGATCTCTATACCTTTTAAAAACTGGCGAGCGATTGCACCACCCACGATCCAATTGGCAGTCTCTCTTGCAGAACTTCGTCCGCCGCCACGATGATCTCTGATCCCGTATTTTTTGGCATAGGTATAATCTGCGTGAGATGGACGATATACATCCGTATTATGGCTATAATCCTTACTTCTTTGGTTGGTATTTAGAATTTGGAAACCTATAGAGGTACCTGTGGTCTTGCCCTCATAAATTCCCGATAGAAATTCTACAGTATCCGGTTCTTTTCTTTGTGTGGTGATCTTGGATTGGCCCGGTTTTCTTCTGTCCAGCTCTTCTTGAATGGCCTTAAAATCGAGTTTAATTCCTGCCGGACAACCATCAATGATCCCGCCAATAGCAATGCCATGCGATTCTCCAAAAGTAGTTAGGGTAAATAATTTACCGATAGAATTTCCCATTCTTCAATTTCAAAAAATGAAACGCAAAGGTAAAATATTTTAATAAAATGAAATGGAAAGATCGACTTATTGTTTAGTTTTGATCTATTATCGCATTGTATTGGAGAAAGAGCATTTTAATATTACGGCAAAAGGAAAAGTCCAAGGTGTCTGGTACAGAAAATTTGTTTATGAACATGCCATTCAACTTGGGTTAAAAGGGTTTGTGCAAAACTTACCAAACGGAAAGGTTTATATAGAAGTTGAAGGAGATCTGCACAAAATTGAATCTCTTTTAGACCTTTTAGAAAAAGGTCCACCCCTGGCAAAGGTTTCTGAAGTGATCTTCGAAGAAGGGGATTTTGTGGGCTTTGAAGATTTTAAAATCAGTCGTTAAAAAACCAAAGTTTAACAGACATGATGATGATCATGATCACCATGAAAATACGAACAACCCCATCACCTTTATTCACCGACCATCGACTTGTAAACCAACCTCCTAAAGCGGTCCCTATGGCCAGCATCAGTCCATACTCCCAATTTACTTTATCATTGAGAATGAAAATAGCCAGGGCCGAAATATTGAAAACCAAAGTAACGAGGTTTTTGATCGCATTGGCTTTTACCAAAGCATAGTGATTAATTCCTGATAGCGCCATGAGCATGATGAGTCCCGTACCTGCCTGAATAAAACCTCCGTAAATACCAATAAAGAAAAAAGCAATGATGCTCAACCAAAGGTATTTACCCGTTAATCTTTCCAGGTTAAAGTCTTTTGCTCGATTTTTATGAAAGACCAAAAAAAAGCCTACTAAAACGATGACAATGGCCAGGATCCTATTAAAGATCTCCTCCTTAATATCTACAGCGATCTGTGCTCCAATCATGGCCCCAAACATGGCCGAGATACCGAAATAAATGCTAAAAGGAAAAGTTTTGACAGATTTAGATCTAAATCCTGCAGCAGTTGACAGGCCCTGAATAAAAATGGCAACTCGGTTGGTACCATTGGCCACATTGGGGGGTAAGCCCAGAAATATCAAAAGGGGTAAGGTCAATACCGACCCTCCGCCGGCCATGGTATTGATAATACCTGTAACGAAGCCAATGACCAATAATAAAAGATATTCTTGCCACATCATACAGGTGGTAAATTTAGCTCAATTATTGATTTTTAGAATGATTTAAATGGTTATTAAAAAAAGAAATAAAAATATTTTACTAAAACAAAAAAGGTAGTATATTTGCCCTCGCATTTGAGAAATCAAATTTGACCGGGAGAAATGGCAGAGTGGTCGAATGCGGCAGTCTTGAAAACTGTTGAGGGTCACACCTCCGGGGGTTCGAATCCCTCTTTCTCCGCTAGGATTTAATTAAATTACTTTAAAACCCTGTAAATTAAATGTTTACAGGGTTTTTAATTTTATTCAATATCAAATAAAACCAAAAAATATCAAATAAAAAGTGCGGGATTCGGTGCGTATTTTTTAAAATAAAATTTACGCACCGAATTAATTGTTAAATGCTGTAATACAATGGTTTACAAGTATGGTGTAATTTTTATAATTGATATTTTTTTTGTATTTTAGTGGAGATAAAAAATACGCACCGATGCAAACTACATTCTCCATCCTATTCTACCCACGAGGAAATGACATTGACAAAAACGGTTATGTGCCCATATATGCACGCATCACTGTAAATGGTAAGCGAAGTGAGTTTAGTATAAGGCGTAAAGTGCTATTAAGTCGTTGGAATTCTGATGCAGGCAAAATAAGAGGCACTACTACGGATGTTCGTGAATTGAACAAATATTTACTCTCAATAGAACTAAAGATTAATAAAATTCAAGAACAGTTATCTGAAAATAACATTTTGATTACAGCTGAGAAAATCAAAAACATCTATTTAGGAAAGAATAGCAATCAAAAGATGCTACTAGCGATTTTTCAAGAACACAATGATCAAGTTAATGAATTAATTAGCAAAGATTTTTCAGCAGGAACAGCGGAACGCTATAAAACGGCAATGAAGCATGTTACTGATTATATACTAAAAGAGTATCAAGTTAAAGATATTCCTGTTAGAGAAGTAGATCTTAAGTTTATTACTGGATTTGAATATTATCTAAAAACTACAAGAAACTGTGCTCACAATTCAGCAATTAAATACATAACAAATTTTAAAAAAATCATTCGCATTGCCTATGCTAATGACTGGATTAGCAAAGACCCATTTATCCATTGGAAAGCCAAACTTAAAATTGTGGACAGGGAATTTTTAACTAGTGACGAAATTCAAAGGATTGTTGAAAAAGATTTTTCAACTGACCGATTGAACCAAGTTAAGGACATCTTTATTTTTAGTTGCTTTACTGGGTTGGCCTATGCAGATGTAAAAAAGCTTACCAAAAATGATATTGTTATTGGTATTGATGGCCAAAATTGGATTAAAACCAAAAGAACAAAAACAGATACAAGAAGTAATATTCCTGTTCTTTCAATCCCACAGGCAATTATTGATAAATACGAAGCACTACAGGAATCTTCGGACACTGAACTTTTGCTTCCTGTTTTAAGCAACCAAAAAATGAATGCTTATCTCAAAGAAATTGCAGATTTATGTGAAATAAATAAAAATCTAACATTTCATTTAGCACGTCACACCTTTGCTACTACTGTAACACTTACAAATGGGGTTCCTATTGAATCAGTTAGCAAAATGCTCGGGCATAAATCTTTGAGGACGACACAACACTATGCTAAAATCATTGATAAAAAAGTAAGTGAAGATATGAATGCCTTGAGATTGAAAATGGATTCCATTGAACAAAACAATGCAAAAAAATCCATAAATCAATAAGTTAATTAAAGTCGCATCGATATAATATTAAGCCCTTTTAAATCCGAAAATCGATTTTAACCTTTGTTTCTATTGTTAATAACCAATAATCTTCCCAAAAACCGCGTTTTTTTGGTCATTTAGTTTCATGCTAAATGATGCCAAGCTTTATCAATTAAAATGTTTTTATTTTATTGTCATAAAAATTGGTTTATATTAATTTAATATACTGTTTATCAGTTATTTGTGAATAACTAATTAATTTTTTTTCTTCTTTCAACAGCCACGTTTTATACCTTTATTACCATAATCCCATAAGGGATAACAAAAGCGCTTTTGTTCATTTTATTAACCTAAAAAACAATAAAAATGGACACTATTTTAATACTGGAACGATTGGATCGTTTAGAAAAACTACTTATGGGAAGCAAAGAAGTATTGACCTTTGATGAAGCCAGTGATTATACGGGTATATCCAGAAGTTATCTTTACAAGCTCACAGCTTCCGGAAAGATTCCACACTCCAAACCCAACGGGAAAATGGTCTTTTTTGATAAAAAGAAGCTTGTGGATTGGTTACTTCAGCATAAGCGAGAACCCGAACTAAGAATAAAGGACAACACCCAAGAATGTAATCTGGCGAATAAGAATGCCTAAACTTTTTTAAGGCAAAATCATACAGTTAGCAATTTGCCATGACATCTTATGGCATAAAAACAATTCTTATGAAACAGATACCCTATATACGTGTGGGCACGTCCTATTACAAACTTGTCAAAGCCCCAACCATAGCTGGTCACTTCAACGAGATCCTGGTACACTGGAATATGGAAACCATCAAACAAGATCATGGCAAAGACCATTTAAGCAAAATCGCTAAATATGATGGTTTTACCTGTATTCCAAGCCATATAGCATTTAAACAGGAATACCTGGGTTTTTACAATATCTACTCCCCTTTGGGCAAAGTGCCCAAAAAGGGAGACGTTACCTTATCCCTAAAATTTATAGAACACATCTTTGGTAAACATTATGAATTGGGCTTGGACTATTTACAATTATTGTACCTAAAACCTATTCAAGTTCTACCAATATTATGCTTGGTATCCAAGGAACGTTCCACAGGAAAAAGCACCTTTTTAAAATGGCTCAAGGAAATCTTTGAGAACAACCTGACCTATCTGACCAATGATAGTTTTAGCAGCCAGTTCAATGCCGATTGGGCAAACAAGCTGTTGATATGCATCGATGAAGTCCTGTTCAATAAGGAAGAGCTCACGGAGCGCATCAAATATCTGAGCACCACCAATATCAACAAGCTGGAAGCCAAGGGCAAGGACAAACGTGAGGTCGAGTTCTTTGGCAAGTTTATCCTTTGCAGTAACAATGAAGAAAGCTTTATTAAGATTGATGCCAATGAAACCCGGTTTTGGGTAATCAAAGTACCTGTTCTGGAAGCAGAACAGACCAACTACTTGGAAAAATTAATTGAAGAAATCCCAGCATTCCTTTATTATCTAGCAAACCGGAAAATAAGTTCAAAACACTTAACACGTATGTGGTTCACTGCCCAACAGATAAGGACACCCGCCTTAACAAAGTTGGTACAGAACAATCGGAATAGGGTTGAAAAGGAACTGGCAAGCATTCTGATGGGTGTGATTGAAAAATTTGATTTGGAAGCCGTTGACCTTTGCCCAATGGATGCCCTGTTGGCACTCAACAGGACTCGTGTAAAAACGGATTTGACCCAATTACGGAGGCTGCTGAAAAAGGATTGGAAATTGAGCAACAAGGACAATTCCAATAGCTATCAAAAATTTGTGATTTGGACGGACGGAGATATGACTTTGGTAGATGCCAAGGGACGCTATTTTACCGTTGGGAAATCATTTTTAACTGAAAATTTTGATGATTTGATGACGGAATAGAAAATCTGCTGTATTTGTTGGGCTAGAGCCGTCATCATTATATCATCATTTAGTCATCAAAAAAAATAATGATGACAGGACAATGCTATAAAATACTAAGAATGATGAAATGATGACATTTTGATGACTCAGAAAACGTACTGTTTATAAGGCTTTACAAGTGAAATCATCAAATCATTAAAAAAACATCCTAAAACACATTGGCTTATGAAAGAAAAAATAAATTGTGAAACAGCCCGTAATTTCTCAGTGGAAAAGGCACTGGAAAAATTAGGGCACTTTCCCAATCGGACAACGGAGAAAGAAGCTTGGTTTCTGAGTCCTTTCAGGTCAGAAATCCAAGCCTCTTTCAAAGTCTCCAGGACCAAGAACCGATGGTACGACCACGGTGAAGGTATTGGAGGTAACGTGATAGATTTGGTATGCAAAATTTTAAAATGTTCCATAAAAGAAGCTTTGGAGTTTTTAAGTGATTCCATTCCAATTAACATAATAGAACAACGGTATCAGTGGGATACAATGGTAATTAACATAATCCCATGTGCCAATATTAAAATCATCAAATTCCAGGCCATCATGCACCCTGCCCTGATTCAATATTTGAATTCCAGAGGTATTTCATTAATGGTTGCCAATACCTATTGCAAAGAAGTTTGGTATAGGTTTAAGGAAACTCAATTCTTTGCCATGGGATTAAGAAATTCCAAAAATGGTTGGGAACTTAGAAACAGGCTTTTTAAGAATAGTAGCAGCCCCAAATCCTTTACCTATATCCAAAACAACAATAAACAATTAATCATTTTGGAAGGCATGTTCGATTTGTTGGCACTGGCCACATTGGAACCTGAACTGTTGAACACTTCCGATATTATGGTCCTGAATTCCATTGCCTTTGTAAAAGATATGAAACCCTACATCCATATCTATGAACAGACCTTGCTCTATTTGGATAACGATACGGCAGGAACTGGAGCTACTAAATACCTTATGGAAACCAATCATAAGGTCATTGATAAAAGTGATACCTATAAAAACCATAAAGACTTAAACAACTATTTGTGTGATGGCGGATGACAATAACTTTGATTTTACACCAAAAAATAACCAAGGACAAAAACAGCGGACGGTAGAGATTCCGACCGAAGCACTGGATAATTTGAAGGTCTTGGACATTGAAGTATTACTGAACCTATCGGAAACGGAACTGTCCATGGGGAGGAATTCGAGATGTGTGTCTGTGGACACATTCTCGTTTGCTCCCGAAGGTCGCAAAGAAAAAAAAAGAGTGTTTAAGGGGAAGGCAGACCTCGTTAAGTTTCGATGCAGCGTTTATGAAAAGAAGCTTTTGAATATCAAAGCAGCAAGAAGCTGCTTGACATTAAGTGAATACATACGGCGTAGCCTATTTGAACAGGAAATCACGGAACGTTTCACGGAGGAGCACATCGAACTTTATAAGATGCTCATCAAGTACCATAACAACTTTAAGTCCATTGGGAACATGTTCAAAAAACGGAATCCCAAGCTTATGGGAGAAGTACATGCCTTGGCAAACGACATCAAGGCTCACCTTAAAAAATTTCAGGAATGATAGGAAAAGGAAAAAGCATATCACACACCCGAGCTTCCATGTCCTACGGATGGAACCAGGAAAAGGATGCCCAGATCGTACTGAAGGAATTCCTGCATGGCGATTCCCCTGCAGAAATAACCAAAGAATTCAAAATGGTCCAGGACCTGAACTACCAATGTACCAAGAATACACTCTCCTTTGTCATCAGTCCGACCATTACAGATGGAAAACACTTGGGAACAAAGGAACTCAATGAAATCACGGCACGTTTTATAAAGGACATGAACCTGGGCGAACACCAAGCGATTGCCTTTGTGCATCAGGACAAGGAGCATAAGCATATTCATCTTTACGTCAACCGTATTGATTTTAGGGGTGTTTCCTATAACGATAGTTTTATTGGGAAGCGCAGCCAATTGGCTGCTGAAAGAGTGGCGGAACGTATGCAGCTAACCACGGTCAAACAGGTGCAATTTGAAAAGGCTTTCAATTTGATTGAAATCCGTACTGAGATCAAAAGAAGGCATGACCTGACCATGAAACAGTTCCAGCCCAAATCCTTTGAAGATTATATAAAGGCGATGGAGACCAATGGCGTTAAGGTCATCCCGACCATTAACAACCAAAACAAGCTTCAGGGATTTCGGTTTGAGTTTGATGGCCATAACCTAAAGGGCAGCGAGGTACACCGCAATATGTCCATTGACAATATTGGCAAACAGATGTCCGGGATTCATGGCGTAAGTATTTTAAAAGAAAACAATGCAAGTATTAAACTAGCTGGCAAAGTAGTTGACCTGACGCCAAGCTTGGCCCTTAAAATAACCAAGTTCATCATTAAAAAAGCAATTCAAAAAGGAATTGGATATTAATTAAACATTACAATTATGACAAAGCTTGAAGAACTGACCGCGCTTTTGGTCAATGAGCTCCATGATTTTAACAAGAGTATAGAAAGACTGGAAAAAATCAGTGAGCAATTGAATACGACCACAATCAAAATGGATGTAACCGAATACAAAGCAATTATTGAAGCACATCAAAAACAGATGACATCACAATTAAATAGTATGGAACGCTTTGAAAGTCGATTTGACAGTAAAATTAAGGAAGCTAAAATTTATCCTACTTGGGCGGTAGTGGTTTTTATTGTTTGTATTATCGTTACTGTAACGTTAAGTTCGTATCTGATTTTTATTTAAATAGTGTATTTCATCGAAAGAAATTTCAGTAAAATGTTAAAATCTTCAATTTCTTTTATAACTTTAGAGCCTTCCTAAAATGATTAATAATAGCGTCTCATAAGAGCCGATTATATTATGTAAATTCTAATTAGTTTGTTACATTGCCATTGTAAATGTCAATGTGCTGAGCGCGTATGTTTAACTATTGGCACGAGCAAGGATGCTCGCGCCAGCGAGGGGCGTTGGGTAAATCTTTAACCAACATAAACAATTACGATCCAATAATTCAAACACATTAAAAAATTAACATGATAACATCTTTCTACTTTCTTCGTAATTTTCTAAAAATAATTTCATTAAATCATTAAAATTATAGTCAAATTCAACTGGATTTATTATATAAGGTGTACCCAATGATACTTTATAAATTCTAGAGAACAGCCAACTTATCCCTTTTTCATTGTTTTGATTTTCATTCACAAAAATTCCAATGTAGTTGTTATTGCTATATCTAATGGCTTCTATTTTACTCATTTCTTCCCACCTGATAAGTTTCTTATCATGTAGGAAAAAATCATTCATTATACCCAGTTTGTCAATTTTTAGATAAGGATCCTTTCTTAATATATTTTTCAATAATA
>CAZWAN010000089.1:0-9645 GCA_964631875.1 uncultured Flavobacteriaceae bacterium | reverse complement strand
ATAATTCAATTTTTTCTGTTAAAAATGTTAAATTAATTTGTTTTTTTTGTTCATTTTATTAACATGTGTTAATTTTATTTCAATTTTTTAAGTAAGTAAAAAATTAACCTAGTACTGTACTCAGCTTAAACATTGGAAGATACATGGCAATCAATATAATTGCCACAACTGCACCTAAAACCAATATAATAATTGGCTCCAAAATTGTACTTATCATTTTTGACTTATACTGTACTTCATTATTATATTGATTTGCCAATCTTTCAAAGATATACTCGTTTTTATTGGTTTCTTCGGCAACTTTTAATAATGAAACCATTTTACCGTCAAAAATTTTATACTCACTCATACTTTGACTCAAACTCTCTCCGGATAAAATTGATCTTTCAACATCATCCAACGCATTTTGTAATGGATAGAAGTCTATCATTTTCTTAGTCAGTTGTATGCTTTGTAAAATCGGAATTTTTGCATTTGACAGAAGTGCCAATGCCTGTGTAAACTGAGCCAAATACATCTTTCGAATCAACTCTCCAAATACTGGAATTCGCAACAAAAAGTTTGATTTGAAACGCTGGTAATATACCTTTGATCTTATTGTTTGTCTCAAAGCAAAGAATCCCACTAACACAATGATAATCCAGATGGAGTATTTTTCTATTGCACTTGATCCTGATATTACAATTTTTGTTATAAAGGGCAACTCAACATTATTTTGTTTAAATATATCTGCAAACATTGGCACCACAAATCGCAGCATGAACAAAACAGACACAAGAGCTGTTGCCAAAACTATAATCGGATAACTTAAGGCATTTGTAATATTCTTTCTTTGCTCATTGCGTCTTTGATAAAATAAACTGAGTTCTTTTGAGACCTTGATTAAAGTGCCTGTTTCCTCACCTATTTTAATCGAACGGTACTCGTATTCTGAGAATACACCAGACTCCTTCAATGCTTCAGAAAAACTGCTGCCTTCTACAAGATGTCGGATAATATTTTCAAAGATCTGAGAATGCTTTTTGCCCGAATTTTCTTCTGCAATGAGCAACAATGCATTTTTTAAATTGATTCCCGCCTCTAACAAAACAAATAGTTCAGTATAAAAGCCTTCTTTCTTTTTAGCATTGAATCTAGAACCAAAAAAAGTAATTTCCTTTTCAAGTAAACGCTTAATACCTTCGGAATTTCCAGCAGTTTTTTTTAATTCAATATGTTCTAAGTTAAATCCCATTCGCTAATTCATATAATAATCTGCTGCATTCGGTTTAAAAACAAATAGATTTCTTTGTTGACCACTTTTGTTTATTCTCAAAGAAATTGCATCAACTTTATTACCTTTTATTTTATACCCATCTGAAAACATTTGATATTCCAGCACCTCTGCACGTATGGTATCATTGTTTCTCAAGGTATAATTGTCATTAAAATGATATTTCACAGTATCTTTAAAAGAATAAATTACGAGTTCATCTCGTTTATCATCAAACAAAACATTCCCTGAATTCAGGTCTCGCCATAATGCCGTTTCAAGTTGCTGTATATGTGTATTTTGCTCAAACTGGTTTCTAACAACCGCTATTTGCTTTTGTATTAAATTGAGTACTACCATGGCGATTGAAATCACAATTGTAGACAAAACTAGAACTACCATCATTTCAGATAATGTAAAGGCATGTAACTTTTTATTCAACTTCATGTAATATTTTTTTTTCGATACTCCTAATCCATTTATTGTTTTTTGCACTAAACACAACATACAAATCTTCTTCATAAATAGATATTTCCCAATTTTTTAAAGTCTCATTATAAGGGGTCTTAATCTGCCTTTTATCAAGTAAATAGAGCAACTCATTTATTCTATTTTCTGGTAGTGATATATCTTTTGTAATTCTTTCTTTAAAAATATTATTGAGGATTAGGGAGGCAAAGGAAAATATCAGTACAATAATTACAGATGCGACCAAGGTTTCAACTATAGTGGATGCTTTTGCTTTAAATAGTACAATCTTATTCCATACGAAACTCATCAATACAGCCATTTTGCAACCTTTTTCATTTCTCCATCAAACAGTAAACCCGCATATTCTTTTGGTACATCGAAACCGTCTATTTCTCCATTATGAATATGATTTTGATAGGAGCCCCCGAATTCAGTAGAAACAAAACCCTTTACATAAGCCGTACCAGCTATTTCCCCCTTCAATTCTAGGTTTTGCATACAATATACCTGACCATTTACTTTAGCACTTTTTTCAATTGATATATGTGAAGATCTTCTCTGATCATCTGAATCAGACAAATAGCAGACTAAACCTCTCACGATAGAATTATTATGGATCTCAATTTTTGGATCATTATTTTTCTCTATTTCAGGATTAAAATTCTCAACTTCTGCAAGAACTAATGCACTTGGATATTTTAATAGTATATTATTTTCTATTACAATGGATTTTGACGCAAATGCCTGCAGACTTCCCTCAAACCCTTCCTTAATAACAATTTTAGCCGCCAAAAGAATAACATCTTCCAATTGCGAATACCTTTCGACTACAATTAAAGAGTCTGCTAAAACAACAATATTGCCAATCAGTTTTTCATCACTCAACGTCATTTTTTCACCTCCATAAAGCAATTTCGTTTTTTCATTAAAAGAATGTTTAAGTCTTATTCCGGGCGTTATCCATTCAATTTCAGACCCTAAACTTTCAAGCAATAATTCCTTTGTCTTTTTTAAATAGAACATATTATTAAGTTCAGGAAGTGTGTTCTTACTTTGAAAAACCTCTCCATATACTAACGCTTCTCCATAAAATGAATGTCCGGCAATCGAACCTCTTTTTACACCTAATACACCCAGGTATGATTTTCCAATTATTTTGGTATTACCAACCACGACCAATGGATTATGTGTCTCTTGTAAATAAAGTGCCTGATCTTCCTCTCTGGCTCCACCAATGAGTGCGATTTTTTGAAATTTTTCTTTTCCGATCTTCGTATTTGATCTCAACATATCAAAAACTCCCCAGCGAGATTTGATTAAAATAGTACTATCATTTAACCTCTCGTCAATTTGCATAAACACTTCTTCATTATAGGGTAATTCTTTTCTTTTACCCCATTCAATACCCTGTTGTGACAGATGAATACTCTGTTTATATGAATCAGACTTTACTTTAAAATGGTCTTGGAGAAAAGTCATTGATATAAATGCAAAAACCATTAAAGCTATGAGTACCGAGATAAATATAGCGTATTGCAGAGCTCCTGCGTTTAATCTATATTGTAATAATTTCAACAATAGGTTCCCGTTTTTTGAAATAAGGTCATTGTTTAAGTTGGATAGTTCTTTTTTCTGTTCTGTATTTGACTACAACTTTTACCTTATCTCCATGTAATAATTTAACTTCTTTATGGGTTTCTTTTAATTTAAACATTTCTCTCACGCCATTAATTGTCAGTAAAAAAACCATGTCAGATTTATTCGAGCCCGAAAAATTGCCCTTATATTCAACCATGGGAAATTCTATTTCCTCTAATGGCGTCTTATCCACTACAGCTGTAATTTTTTGTTCTTTTTTCTCAGAAATGAAAGCCCCCAGGAAAGGATCTCTATAATTCGCATTTAACTCTTTTCTCTCTCTGGGCTTTATTTTTTCGGGTATAAATTGAGTTGTTTTAGATTTTTTAATAATCACAACCTCTGACGAATGAAAAGCAGCAAAAACTTTGAATAAAACTACTCCCCAGATAAATATCACTGCGGCCAAAAGCACATAAACATTTTTTTTGCTTTTCATCCAAAACTAAATTAATCCATAAAGTAATTACGGTTCTTCAGCAACTTCAATTATGGAGAAATCACTATAAAAATATGTCGTTTGATAGGCTGAATTTTCTCCACGTACTCTCCATTCATATTCACCAGGAGCCAATAATTTGTTACAATCTGTACCCAAAACTAGACTATCCAGAACAATCTGTTTAGCACTATCAAAATTGGGTGTGGCAATTTGAATATGGTACTCATCTGAGCCTTCAATAGGTTCCCAGTTAAAGTTAATTTTGCCTGCTGTAAGTTGGGCTTGTGGAGTTGGTGCAAGTATCCGAACATAACTTTGCGTTATATCTTCTTCAAAAATCACATCATCACAAGCCATAGTGCAAACAAACAATCCCAATAGCATAGGAATGCCCACTATCTTCTTTGTGTTCATTTTTCTTTTTAATAGCCACTCAAATTAATTGTTTTGCAGATTGGGTCTTCTCCCCTAAATTTTACCCTTTCTGCAACTTGTAAGATACTTTACAAGACAATTAATTTGAATAATTTTCTCAAAACTATAAGATTATTTTTGAATATAATTACGGTTAAAACCGTAATGTTTTATGCCTGGATTTTTCTATTATTCAAGACCTATTCCTCTTGATAATATTAGGAATAACTCATTGATAATCAACCATGTTTTCATTATTAAGCGAAACCAATGTGCTCCTAAAATTTTACTTGAAGCATTTTGACAAAACCATAGGATATGATTAAAAAGAAAAAGACATCGATTTGTGAAAAAAAATTGCCGGCTTTTAACCTACAAGAAATGCTTGTAGTGTTGGTAATAATTGGGATTCTTATCCTTATTGCACTGCCAAATCTTATGCCGTTAATTGCTAAAACCAAAAGCTTAGAAGCCCAGGCGCAATTAAAGCACCTTTACAATTTAGAAAAACAGCATTTTTATATGAATTCAAAATATAGCGCTGAGTTTAATGAAATTGATTTTGAAGTACCCCTGTCTGTACGTGAAAATGGCAAAGCTAATTACAGTTATGAAATTATTGAAGCTTCACACAACGGTTTCAAAGCCAGAGCAACTGCTGTTGCCGATTTTGATGGTGATGGTGTAATGAACGTTTGGGAAATTGACCAGGATCAAAATTTAAAAGAGGTAATCAAAGATTAAATTACTTGTTTGATGGTGTTGTCTGTAAAAATCATATTGGTTTTATCTCTGTTTTTCATCTTTCTTCAAGACCTGAAAGAAAGAAGGGTTTACGGCCTGTTAATCATTATATCAGGCTTACTTTTATCCTATTTGCATTACAGAGGCAGTACTCCACAGTTGTTCTTAGCAAGTATTACGCTTAATTTTTTTGTCATTATAATGCTTTATGGCTGTTTATATGTATACGCTAAACTAAAACTGAAAGTTTCTTTGAACACTGCCTTTGGTTTGGGCGACTTACTGTTTTTTATCGCACTTTCAATGGGTTTTTCAACTGTCAGTTTTTTAATTCTCTTTGTCAGCTCCTTGTTGTTTACCTTATTTACATCTTTATTATTAAAAGTTAAATACTCTTTACCTACCATTCCATTAGCAGGGTTTCAGGCTTTTTTTATTGCTTTTATTATGATGATTAACTGGTTCTTTAACCTCACTGATCTTTATTCTTTATAATGGGAAACAAGGAGCTACATATAGACACCAAATTACAACAAGTGATCAGTGCTGAGCAGGCACATTACTATCGTATCATTCCTGTTTTTCAGCATAATGGAGATCTCGGATTTGTGACAGATTCAGATAATTTGGCACAACTTAAGAACGAGTTAGAAATTATTTTGGGTAAGAAAATTACGTTAAATCCTGCCTCTGAAGAAACCATTCAAAAACACCTTCATTCAATTTACAGAAAGCAAAACAACTGCGAAACATCTGAGTTGCATTTCAGTAATGACTTTCTGTTAGACCTTATCAATGAAGCAAAAAATATTGGTAGTAGTGACATTCATTTTGAAGTTTTTGAACACAAATGTAGGGTAAGGTTTAGAATTGACGGTAAACTGATCGAAAGGTTTATCATTCCCCAAGATGAATATCCAACCATCGTAAACCGAATAAAGATTCTCGCTCAATTAGATATTTCAGAAAAAAGATTACCACAAGATGGCCGGATTAATATAAGAAATCAACAATCAGAATTTGATATACGGGTTTCTGCCCTACCCACTCTTTTTGGAGAAAAAATTGTATTGCGAATCCTCTCCAAGGATAAAACAGTTGTAGACCTTGATGCCTTAGGTTTTACTCAATTAGAATTAAAAAGGTATAAAGAGAGCATAAAAAATCCCAATGGAATCATCCTTATTTCAGGTCCAACCGGTTCCGGAAAAACAACCACTCTATATGCCACACTAAAATTATTGAATACAAATGATGCCAACATTTTAACTATTGAAGATCCCATTGAATATACGCTGGAAGGAATTAATCAGGTGCAGCTTAAAGAAAGTATTGGTTTAGATTTTTCAAAATCGCTCAAAACATTTTTAAGACAAGATCCCGATATTATTATGGTTGGGGAAATAAGGGATGTAGCCACCGCAAATATGGCTGTAAGAGCTGCCTTAACCGGGCATTTGGTTCTATCTACCATACACACTAATTCTGCCTGGGCAACAGTTTCCAGATTGGTAGACATGGGCGTTCCATCCTTTTTAATAGCGGCAACGTTAAAAATAAGTGTTGCGCAAAGGTTGGTGCGTTTACTTTGTGAGCATTGTAAACAAGAAGAATTGTTAAACCATGATATTCTGCCTGAAAATTTTGATAGTCATACAGAAATCACACATCACCACAAAGCTGTAGGTTGTGAGCATTGTTACCACACAGGATATTCCGGAAGAAAGGCCATTTATGAAATCATCCCCATCAACAGGGAGCTGATAGACAAGATCAAAAAAAATGAATTAGAAATAGACGAATATTTAGAACAAAACAATATTGCTACCCTCAAAAGTAATGCGTTAGAGTTAATTAAGCAAGGAGCGACTTCTATTGATGAAGTATACGCCTTACTCACAACCTAGGCATTTAAAGATTGAAAAAGGAAGATTGGAGAAAAAATTGCGTTAAATGAAAAGAAAATTACAATACATCATAATCATAGTACTCGTATTTCTGCAAACCTCTGTATTAAGTGCGCAGGGTGATAGACTGGAACAACTAAAACTTAGGCTCGAGAGTTTGGAAGTAGAAACTCCCGGGCTTTCTCAAAATGTTGAAGTAAATGTGAGCAATGCTTCCCTGGCCGGTTTTTTACAGGCGATTGCCCATGCCAATAACATCAATTTGCACATAAACCCAGAACTTGACGAATATTTTATCACTAATAATTTTTCGAACGCTACAGTATCAGATGTTTTACTTTTTGCTTGCAAAGAATACAATTTGGGTATTGATTTTACAGGAAACATATTATCTGTTTACAAACTTCCTGATGAAAACTTTAAACCACATAGAGAAATTCCGGTTAGCTATGATTTTAACAATAATCTGTTAAGTGTTGATCTGCAAAAAGACACTTTGCATATCGCCTTTAAAGCCATTAGCGATATAAGTGGCAAAAACTTGGTGTTTTCACAAGGCCTTAGCGACTTAACCCTATCTGCCTACATACAAAAAATGCCATTAGAGGGTGCACTAGACAAAATTGCCTTTGCAAATAATTTATTAGTTACCAAAACCCGGGATGATTATTATGTCTTTGAAAAAAATGAGCTAAACATACCCATCGCTTTGAACAATGAAAATCCAAATAGCAACCCGGCGCCACAAAGACGGAGACGTTCGAGTTTTTATTTTCAGGTTCAAGATACTGTGGCAAAAACACTTCATGTAGATTTTGAAAACACGCCAATTACCAATATTATTTACGATCTGGGTCTGGCACTTAAATTGAACATGTTTACTACCACTCCTTTAGATGCAGCCGGCGTATCAACAGTAAAGGCAGATAATATACAATTCGATCTTCTGCTAAATAAAATACTGGAGAATACAGATTTTGCCTTTAAGAAAGAAAATGACATCTATTATTTTGGCGATAAAAAGCAAATGACCTTGCGCAATGCCGTAATTGTTCCTTTGATACATCGATCAATTGAAGTGATGAATACAAATACATCTTCTACTTCAAAAAGAAACCGCCCATCTTATGGCGGGCAGGCCAGTTATGGCACCAATTTTTATAACAATAATTTTCCAACCCAGCAAAGAACACCAACCACAAATAATGGGCAGATAAATACGGAAGAAATTTCGTCTGGCAGTAAGACAGAAGCACTTATTAATATAGTGCCAGCAGATATTACCAAAGATCTGGACATTAAAGTAGATATAGAACTAAACAGTTTTATTGTTAGCGGCCCCAGCCAGCACATAGAGCGTTTTAAAAATTTTATCAATTATATAGATAAACCTGTGCCGGTTATATTAATAGAAGTTATGGTAATTGAAGTAAATAACTCTGCCACTGTAGAAACCGGAATAAGCATGGGTATAGGTGAAGCGCCAACCCCTACACAGGGTCAGGTTTTTCCAAACGTTGATATTAGTGTTGGGGCAAGTACCATAAATAAGGTAATTGGTGGATTCAGCGGTTTTGGTTCTTTTAATTTGGGACAGGTAGTGCCCAATTTTTACATGCAGTTAAAAGCCTTGGAAACCAATGGAAATATTAAAATTAGATCTTCGCCTAAGTTATCTACATTAAATGGTCATAGGGCAAACCTATCTGTAGGTGAAACTTCATACTACGCTGTTACCGAGAGAAATATTTACGGATCTCAAAACCCGCAAACTTCTGAGATTACGAATTATTTACCCGTAGATGCTGAATTTGCCTTAAATATAAAACCTCTAGTTTCCGGAGACGGACAAATTACTTTAGATATTAATGTAGTACAATCTACATTTAATGGCATCAAGGTCGCAGAAGAGGCGCCACCTGGTATGAATTCTCGTGAATTTAACTCTATAATAAGGGTAAAAGACCAAGACATGGTAATTTTAGGTGGTTTAGAAAAGCAGATAAAGAATGACACCGGCACTGGTGTACCCGTACTCTCAAGAATACCCATACTTAAATGGTTCTTTAGTAGCAGAGAAAGAGAAGACTCTAAAAACAAATTAACCATTTTGATAAAGCCAACGGTAATTCAATAGTTTATGAATTTTGAAATAACATTTCGAAACTAGTAAAAGTGCATAGACGTAGTTGGGATACTTGTGTTAAACATTATTATAGATTGGGTCTAGAGGATTCCATACCAGATGAAATACAACAAATTATACCTTCATCCAATATTTCACGATGGAAAAATGAATCTCATGACAAATACATTGGTTGTCAAGTTGCCGATTACATTAACCAAGAACTTGAACTTATAAAAAGAATCGGTCAAAATAGGAAAACAAAAAACATCTTAAAATCCTATTTCAAGTTAATTGACATTTTTCATCACATTATAAAACCTATCAAAAGTATCAAGAATGAAATAAGCAAAAACAAAGAAATTATCGTAAAAACGATAGAAAATCTTAAACCATATATACCACTTAAGGAAGCATTAAGCATATTTAATATAAGTCGATCTACTTATCAAAATTATAAAACGCTTGTATTACATAAATGTGATCATTCGTACTTTCAATGGTGTTTGAAAAATTATCCTCAACAGCTATTAAAAAATGAAATCCTTACTATTAAAAATTATATGAATAGGGAAGATTATCAATACTGGTCTAAATCTTCCATTTATTTAAAAGCCATTCGCGATAAAAAGATTTCTTGTGGCCTAACAAC
>CAZWAN010000088.1:0-10023 GCA_964631875.1 uncultured Flavobacteriaceae bacterium | reverse complement strand
TTCCCTTTAATTCTCCTCCAATTAATTCACCCTTAAAATCCATGCTTCGATCGCCTTCTTCCCATTGAGGTGGGATGCTAAAACTAAAACGGTTATCTGCTATTTTGACCTCGGCAACGGGTCTGGCACTACCAAAGGCATATACAAATCGCCCAACATAAGTTTTATGACCAGAGTGACGGATCTCTAACCAAGAAGGTAATTGTTTCCCGTCTTTTTCAATGACCAAATCCCATCTTCCTTCCAAAGGACTGGTCTTTTGAGAGAATCCCAAGAAAGTAAAAAAAACGATAAAAAAAACAGCAGTAAAATATTTCAATGTCATCTCCTTAAATTTAACGGATATGAGGTAAATATAAGAAAATGAATTATCTCAAGAAAGTAATTTCGCAATAAGAAGTAGGCCTATAATTCCTTCAAATCAGATTCATCCATCCAGCCAATTTTACCATCGGCAATTTTGATTTTTTTCCAATTGTCGAGGGTTTCCAATATCTGTACTTTGGTTCCTTCGTGAAGTTGAAAATTGATGTCACTATTTTGCGTAGGTGCATTTTTAACATTTACATTGGCAGCAAAAACAATGGCGTATTGCATTTTATCAATCAGTGTTTTATTTTGATAGGCCAAGGCTACAGCAAAGAAAACTAAAATAGCGCAGATACTACTGCTCACAAAAAAGAAGCGCTTTTTTTGGGTATATCTTGAAAAGTGATAAAGTAAAAACAATATGGCAAATAGAATGGCAAAAACTACAGCCATTAATGCCCAAGTATTATATGAAGTTCCTAGAACAATATTTTCTCTGTATTTATCTCCCAGTGATTTGGGCAAAGGTTCAATATTATCTAGCGTCATTCTATTGGCAAATTCTAAATTAAAAAGGGCATCGCTATCATTTGGATTGAGCTTTAATGCTTTTTCGAAATAATAAATGGATGGTGCTACCTGGTTACTTTTATAATACACATTGCCTAGGTTATAATACAATTCCGAGGAGACGATACCCTGCTCTTCAATTTGTTTGTACAACCCAAGGGCTTCGGTATATTTTTCTTGCTGATACAACTTATTGGCTTGCGTAAACAAACTATCTGTAGATTGGGCCAAGCCATTACAAGCTAAAATCACAAATATTCCAACTAATAATCTTCGATAGTATGTTTTTGATATTTTCATTCAGGGCTTCATTAAAATACTATAAAAATCGGTCGAGTTTTGCTAAGACTGATTTCGCTTTTTCAAATTCTTGCTTGATTTGCACATCTGAACTAGGCGTATATCGAGCATAATTACAATCGTCCAAAACCTCTTTAAAATTATCAATAATTTCTTGCTCAACTTTCTTCTCTCTCAATAATTCTGCTACTTTTTCAGAGCTGATATCGGCAGTTTCAACTTGCAATTTTGCTTTTAAATAATTGTGTAATGCCCTTTCTAAGGATTCATAAAAAACCTCCTTTTTACCCATATTCTTCTTAGCCTCAGACAAATATTTCCTAGCCAAACGGTCGGCTTTTCTGCGCTTATTACCCACCACGTCAGAATCTCTTTCTTCTTTCTTTTTTCCTAAAAATATTCCCGCAGGAATAGCTAATAACGGTGTAAGCAACAGCACGTAATAAAGAGGAGATCCATAAAAATCAGTTTTATCTTGGGCCGGTTTTAAGGTTGCTTTTGTTTTAATAAAACGAATATTGCTCTCATTGCCAACTACATCTTGCTTGGCAATCAGTTGCTCTTGTCCATCCATGGTTTGTCCTTCCGGCACATTGATGATTAAAGCCTCAGAATTCAAGGTAAAATACTTTTCTTGTTGAGGATCAAAATAGGAAAAAGACACTTCCGGGATTTTAAATTTCCCTTTGAATTGAGGAACAATTGCATACTGATCAAATATTGTTCCTTCCATACCCCCTAAAGTTGTATTTATTTTTTCCTCATGTTCAGGTTCGTAAATTTCTAACCCCGCCGGTGCACTAAATTTGGGTAATTCTATCAATTTCAGGTTTCCTTTTCCCACCAATTCCACTTTAATAGTGGTAGATTCATTCGCTTTCAAAGTAGTTTCGTTCGCTTTTACATCGAAACGAAAACTTCCTACGGCTCCAGCAAAATTAATTGGCTTTCCTGCTTCCGGCAGCTCTTTTACGTTAATGGTTCTTCTTCCGCTAGACGCGGCGAAATTGATATCGTTAAACATCATATTTCCAAAAAAATCTCTCCGACCCATGGGAACACCTGCCATGACTTCCATTTCCAACGGATCTATTTCTAGTTGTCCGGCTTTGTGTGGAATGAGTAGGGCCTTTTTTACTACGACATATTTATAGGGTTCTCCTTTATAAGTTCCATCAATTGCCTGCCAGGCACTTACCTCCATATTCTGTTTCCAAAAACCATTAAAACTTGGTGCGGATAATTCTCTTGTATTTTGAACATTGACCTTGTTCAGGTTGACATACAATTTATAAACGATAGAAATGCTCTCACCCACATAGGGGTTATCATTGGAAATCTCCGCCACTAAATGAATGTTTTGTGAAGCCAAAAATCTCGGATCATTAGGATCTTCGGGGATATCTATCGCATCTGTTACTTGAATCCGAACTGCATTTGATTTGATCACCTCATCTTTATAAGTAATCGATGCAGAACTAATCAGATAACTTCCTTTGGCCCTGGGTTGAATGATGTAAGTGTAAGTCTGTTTGAATGATGTTCTTCCGTTAATCGATGAAAAACTTGTAGACTGGCTCGGACCGGCTAAAACCGAAAAGTTTTCAAAATTTGGAGGGGTAAAATCGTCAGCTCCTTGCTTGTCAATGGTAAATTCTACACGCAACCTCTCATTTAAGCCCAAAGTAGTTTTAGATACATTTGTTTTGAAGGTAACCTGTGCAAAACTTATCTGTACCAAAAAAATAAAGAAGTATACAATTTTAAATCTCATACTTTACCAATCTTTTTCTTTCTTCACTTTTTGTCCGCGTGCCTCTTTGGCATTTACTTTTTGTTGAGTCTTATTTTCTTCGTTGTTCATGGCCTCCAATAGCTGTTCCATTTGTTGCTTAGATAATTGGTCGGGCTTAGGTTGTTGAGGAGGCTGTTTTTGATCCTTATCATTCTTTGAATCATTTTGTTGATCTTTGTTCTCTTGATCTTGGTTTTGATCATTCTGATCTTGATTCTCGTCCTGATTATCCTGATTTTGCTTGTCTTTGTCCTGTTCTTCTTTTTGATCCTGCTTATTATCCTGATCTTTTTCCTGGTCTTTATCTTTATTCTGATCGTCCTGATTTTGCTGTTGCTCCAGCATTTTTTGAGCTAAAGCTAAGTTGTATCGGGTTTCTTCATCTTTAGGATTCATACGCAAAGCATTTTTATATGCTTCCACGGCACCGCCATAATTCTTTTCAGCAAAAAAGGCATTCCCCATGTTGTGAAAAGCTAAGGACCTTTCGTTTTTATCTTTGCTCACTTTAACAGCCAATTCATAATTAGGAATTGCTTCTTTAAATCTGTTTTGTTCAAAAATGGCATTCCCCAAATTGTAATTTGCACGGGGATAATTTGGGTTGGTTGAAAGTGCTTTTTTGTATTGAACCTCTGCATCTACAAAGTTCTTCTTTGCAAATAAATCGTTTCCCTTGCGCACCAAGGCTCGCTCCTCCTTGGTCGTTGGTGCAGCCATCAATTCCTTTTGCTCCTTTTTTTGTGGTTCTTCCTGCGCAAAAATGAGCATTGGCAAGATAAAAGCAAGATAGATCAGCCTATTCATTTTTGTTTTTTTCGTTAAATAAATTCAGTTTTTGTATCCAGGCCGTTTTTCTGTTGAGTAAGAAACTGTCAAACACCAGCAAAAGCAATCCTAAACCAACGAACCATTGAAATTGATCTTTATAATCTGAAAACTGTTTAGTTTCAAATTCCTTCTTTTCTGCTTTTAACAAGAGATCCTCTACATACTCAATGGTTGCATTGGTGTTATTTCCATTTTGATAAGTACCTTCTCCGTTAGCAGCAATTGATTCCAAAGTTTCGGGATGCATTTGTGTGATGACCACCTCATCCCGGTTATCTTTTTTATAACCCAAAAATTTACCTTTATTCTTGATAGGAATAGGACCGCCTTTGGTTGTACCTACCCCAATCGTAAATGTTTTGATTCCTGCATCTAGTACTTCTTTTGCCAATTTATCTGCATTTTCTTCATGGTCTTCACCGTCTGAAACAATAAACAAAAAGCGATTGGTTTGAGATTCATCGTCAAAAAAAGTCTTGGCTAATTCCAAGGCTTCTGTAATGGCTGTTCCTTGGGAAGAGACCATATCCGGATCCGCATTTTGAAGAAACATTTTTGCAGCGGCATGGTCTGTTGTTATCGGTAATAAAGGATATGCGCTTCCTGCGTAAATGATGATCCCTACCCTATCTCCGCCTAACTTGTCAATCACTTTGGCAATCACCTGCTTCGCTTTTTCCAAGCGATTCGGAGCAATGTCTTCTGCGAGCATACTTTTTGAAACATCCAGTGCGAAGACAATATCAACACCTTGCCGTTTTACCGTTTTTAATTGGGTTCCAACTTTTGGATTCATCAGTGCAATCACCAAAAAAAACAAAGCCATACACACGACCAATAATTTCAAAAAAGATTTAAACCCTGATCTATCCGGACTTAATTTATTGAGTAAATTTTTGTCAAAGAAGTTTCGTTGTATTTTTCTTTTCCATAAAATATAGACAAGGTAAATTACCACCAAAATAATGATGCTGAAAAAATAAACGATATAATTAGGATCTTCTATTTGATACATAATTCCTAAATAAAACTTCTAAATACGGTGTACCGCAATAACATTTCAAGAAAAACCAAAAGCCCTGCCAAAAGCACAAAAGGTCTGTAATTCTCGTTAAAATTGTAATATTTAATTTCTTCTATTTTCGTTTTTTCGAGTTTGTTGATCTCGTCGTAAATTTGGCCTAACTTTTCATTATCCGTTGCTCTAAAATACTGACCATCCGTTTCCTTTGCGATATATTTCAATAGTTCTTCATCAATTTCAACAGGTGCATTTCTAAAGATCAATTTCCCACTTGCATCTTTTGCCACTGGAAATAAAGCTGTTCCATTTGTCCCAATGCCAATAGTATATACTTTAATGCCCAATTCTTTCGCTAATTCTGTTGCTGTTTTTGGATCTACAAAACCAGAATTATTAACTCCGTCAGTCAATAAAATGATCACTTTACTTTTGGCTTCAGAATCTTTTAATCTGTTAACTCCGGAACCCAATCCCATGCCAATGGCCGTTCCATCTTCGATCTCTCCCCACTGAATTTCTCTGATGGTATTTAATACAATCCTTTTATCACTTGTAATTGGTGTTTTCGTAAAACTTTCACCTGCATACACTACTATTCCTATTCTATCATTTGGTCTTTGTGTCACAAACCTGGAAGCTACAGCCTTTAGTGCTTCCAAGCGATTTGGTCTTAAATCTTTCGCCAACATACTTGCCGAAACATCAATCGCCATAACAATGTCTATTCCACGGGTTGTTTTGGTCTTATTGCTCACTTCCACATCTCGTGGTCTCGCCAAAGCAACAATCAAAGAAGACAATGCTAATAAGCGCAAAACATTCAAAACCGGTTTCATTTTTGTTGACCAGTGCTTTTGTACAAATCCTTTTGTGCCTGAAATCTTTAATTCGGCATTGGCTTTTTTTCTGGTGAAATAGAACCAGGCAGCCAATAACGGAATCAATAATAGTAACCATAGAAATTCCGGGTTCAAAAACTCTAGATTAGGATCCATGTTCCTCCTTTCTTTCTGTTTCTTCAATTTTTGGATGCATGATCTCTATGATGTTTTCAGCATCTCTTCTATGTAATTCAATCTCATTCACCATAGGATGAGATTTTGCAAATTTCACCAAATCGGCTTCTTGCAGCAACTTTTTCAATTTGAAAATGGTTTCTTTGGGTATGCCTAACTTACTCGATGCATTAAAATCATTGATGATATCCAATAGTTCATCTGTAGTAGATTCTAAAGCCGGTATATTCAATTCTCTCTCGATAAATGTCCTCACGATATCGGTTAACTCAACATAGTACAATTTTACCCTGTTCTGTTGCACTAAATTTTTACTGTCGAGTTCTTTTAGTCTTTGTTTTGCCTCTTCAAACGGAGGAATTTCAATTTTCTTTTCTTCAACCTTTTTCTTCCTGCGTTTCAATAAATACCAAATCAATCCTGCCAGCAGTAATACGCCCAATAACCACCATAAATATTCTTTAAAGTCGTCAAAAACATAAGGTTCTTCTTCGATGGATTTAATAGGAAATAGTTTTTGCTTGAGCGTGTCTACTTCTACAGTGGTGACATCTATAAACAACGAATCGGTATATACTTCCACATTATTTACCATTACCCCTTGTCTGGGCAACATATATCTACCGCTGTCAAAAGAAGTAAGCGTATATTTTCTAAAAATTTGGTTATTGACAGAATCAATATTAAAAGATTCTACGACTTCTAGTTTTTTGAGGCTATCAAGATTTAAGATGGGAAAAGCAACATCTTTTAAAGTGTCTTTATCAACAAATATTTTGTACTCAATTTGCTCACCGATCCTAATTTTTGTGGTATCTACAGAAATTGATACTTGTGATTGACCAACATAAATAAAGCCAAAGATGAAGGCCATTGCACAAAATAATTCTTTCTTGGGCAAGATCAAAAAACTAAAGTATTTGCTATTTGATTCCTTGTTTTTCATATCAATTTTTGAGCTATTTAATTCCTTCGTTTGAAATAACCCAACAATTTTTTCACATAACTCTCATCCACCCTTGAACTTATCGTCCCTGCACCACTCTTACTAAAAGTATTTTCAAAATAATCAACCTGTTCCAGGTAATTGGCTCTATAACTTTTTCTTACTGACTTCAAATTAGTGTTTACAAGTACTACTTCGTCAGATTCTACATCTAACATCGGTACCATACCCAATTTTGGCAATTCTGTTTCGTATTGATCGAAAATTCTTATTCCGGTTATGTCGTGTTTTTTGGCAGCAATTTTGAGTGGATTTTCATAGCCTCTATCCATAAAATCTGAAAGGAGAAAAACGATTGCTTTCTTTTTCATCACTTGTGACAAATAACGCAAAGCATAGGCTATATCCGTTTTTTTGCTCTTTGGTTTAAATTCGATCAACTCTCGAATGATTCTCAACACATGACTCTTTCCTTTTTTTGGCGGAATAAACAATTCTACTTCATCGGAAAAGAGCATGAGTCCAACCTTATCATTATTCTGAATGGCCGAAAAAGCCAATGTTGCGCTGATCTCGGTAATAATGTCTCTTTTAAAAAGATCTGTAGTTCCAAAATATTCGGAAGCACTCACATCTACCAATAACATCATCGTGAGCTCTCTTTCTTCCTCAAATACTTTGACAAAAGGTTCGTTGTAACGTGCAGTGACATTCCAATCGATAGAGCGAATATCATCTCCAAATTGGTATTGGCGTACCTCAGAAAAAGTCATACCTCGTCCTTTAAACGAGCTGTGGTATTCGCCTGAAAAAATATGGTCAGACAATCTTCTTGTCTTGATCTCTATTTTCCTAACTTTTTTGAGAATTTCTTTGGTTTCCACTTATCTAATTTCGATGAATCAATGCTTTGAGTCTGATTTACAACATTGTTTAAGGCACTTCAACCTGGTTAATGATCTTGTTGATCAGGTCAACGGAAGTGATATTTTCTGCTTCTGCCTCATAGGTCACACCAATTCTGTGTCTGAGCACATCGTGCACAACAGCACGGACATCTTCGGGAATAACATACCCCCTTCGTTTGATAAATGCATAACATTTAGCAGCCATCGCCAAATTGATACTTCCCCTTGGTGAGGCTCCGTAACTGATAAGCGGTGCCAACTCACCTAAACGATATTCGTCAGGGAAACGTGTAGCAAAGATCAAATCCAGGATGTATTTCTCGATCTTTTCATCCATATAAACTTCTTTCACCGAATTGCGCGCAGATAAAATCTGCTCTAATGAAACAACAGGATTGATCTTTTCAAATGAGCCCATTAAATTTTTGCGCATAATGATTTGCTCATCGGCCAACTTTGGATAATCAATTACTGTTTTCAACATAAAACGGTCTACCTGAGCTTCCGGTAACGGGTAGGTTCCTTCTTGTTCAATAGGGTTTTGTGTTGCCATTACTAAAAATGGCTCGGGCAATTTAAAAGTTTCATCTCCAATCGTCACCTGGTGTTCTTGCATGGCTTCTAATAATGCAGATTGTACTTTAGCCGGCGCTCTGTTGATCTCATCTGCTAAAACGAAATTGGCAAAAATGGGTCCTTTTTTAATTGAAAAATCATTCACTTTCATGTTGTAGATCATCGTTCCAATAACATCGGCAGGTAATAAATCCGGTGTGAATTGTATTCTGCTAAAAGAACCTTTTACCGCTTTAGACAAGGTGTTTATGGCCAAAGTCTTCGCTAATCCCGGAACTCCCTCCAAAAGAATATGACCATTTCCTAATAGGCCAATGAGCAATCGTTCGAGCATATGTTTTTGTCCAACAATTACTTTGTTCATTTCCAAGTTCAGAAGATCTACAAAAGCACTTTCTCTTTCAATTTTCTCATTGATGGCTCTAATGTCTATACTCGTATTTTGCATTTCCATGGAATATATTTTATAATTCTTTTTTTCGAATCTATTTTACTTACTAAGGGCAACAAATCTAAGGGTTCGATCATAGTTTTGTTGTTAAATTTTGGTTAAAAATTAGCGGAAAAAGCAAGCAATCAAAGCAATTCTGCAATGATTAGAAGGAATTTCTACAAAAAGTTATTCGATAAAAAAACAGATCGCATTTATACTATTTTTCAGTAAAACCAAATCTGAAAAAAATTAATACTGTTCTTGCGCATTTGGAAAATCTCTCGATTTCACATCCTTGATATAATTTTCGAAAGCATTTGTCATTTGGTCGTAAAGATCGAGGTATCTCCTTAAGAATCGCGGACTAAATTCATGGGTCATGCCCAACATATCATGCGTAACTAATACCTGACCATCTACTTCACCTCCTGCTCCAATTCCAATAACAGGAATAGATACACTATTTGCCACTTCGGCGGCAAGTTTTGCAGGAACTTTTTCTAAAACAATGCCGAAACAACCCAACTCTTCTAATAACTTAGCGTCTTCCTTTAATTTCAATGCTTCTTCTTCTTCTTTAGCACGTACGCTGTAAGACCCAAATTTATAGATAGATTGCGGAGTTAATCCCAAATGGCCCATGACGGGTATTCCAGCAGACAAAATTCTTGTAATCGATTCGGCAATTTCTTTACCACCCTCCAATTTTACTGCATGGCAACCTGATTCTTTCATCAATCTAATCGCAGAATCGAGTGCATTCCTGGAGTTTCCTTGATACGAACCGAAAGGCAAATCCACCAAAACTAAACATCTTTCAATCGCTCTTACCACTGAAGATGCGTGATAGATCATTTGATCCAAAGTAATAGGCAAGGTAGTTTCATGGCCAGCCATTACATTGGAAGCAGAATCTCCAACTAAAATAATATCAATCCCCGCATGATCAACAATTTTGGCCATTGTATAATCATATGCCGTTAGCATAGCAATTTTTTCACCATTGGCCTTCATTTCAAACAGCGATCTCGTTGTTATCCTTTTGTATTCTTTTTTTTGTTTTGGCATGTTGCGCTAAAATTTTTGCAAAATTAGGTATTATTTTTTTTCCATATTTTCTTTGGCCGCAATGATTTTAGGGAATAGGAATGTGCCAAAATTCTTAACAGGATTATACAACAAAGAAGATTCAATTTTTTCTTTTTCAACAAAAGGTAACGTGCGATTTACACCGTCAAAAATAATTAATACTACACTTGCGATCAATGCAACTTTTAACAAGCCAAAAACTGCCCCGAGTATTTTATTAACACCT
>CAZWAN010000087.1:0-10048 GCA_964631875.1 uncultured Flavobacteriaceae bacterium | reverse complement strand
AAAGGTGAGTTTAAACCCACCTTTTATTTTCTAATTTTGATATATCATCACATTCTTTTCAACCAATTGGCCATAGAAACTTCTTTATCAATTACCTCGTTTAAGGAATCGATTTTTACACGTTTCTGTTCCATATTGTCCCGGTATCTTATCGTAACCGTGCCGTCACTTAAGCTTTCATGGTCAACGGTAATACAAAATGGTGTTCCGGCAGCATCCTGTCTTCTGTAACGTCTTCCTATGGCATCCTTTTCATCGTAATCTACATTGAAATCGAATTTGAGTTGGTCTACAATTTTTTGTGACAATTCTGGTAATCCATCTTTCTTAACCAATGGTAGCACAGCTGCCTTAACAGGAGCTAGGACGGCAGGTATCTTTAGAACGGTTCTTTCAGATCCGTCAACTAGAGTTTCATCTTGTAAGGACTCTGAAAAAATTGCTAAAAACATTCTGTCTAAGCCAATTGAAGTTTCGATCACATAGGGTACGTAACTTTCATTTAATTCAGGATCGAAAAACTGAAGCTTCTTACCCGAATATTTTTCATGAGCCTTTAAATCGAAATCTGTTCTTGAATGAATACCCTCCAATTCTTTAAATCCAAATGGGAAATCAAATTCTATATCTGCAGCAGCGTTTGCGTAGTGTGCCAATTTTTCGTGATTGTGGAAACGATATTTTTTATGATCAAACCCAAGAGAATAATGCCATTTGATACGTGTTTCTTTCCATTGCTCATACCATTTTAATTCTTCACCCGGTCTCACAAAGAATTGCATTTCCATCTGCTCAAATTCTCTCATACGAAAAATAAATTGTCGTGCAACAATTTCGTTCCTAAAAGCTTTTCCTGTTTGCGCAATACCAAAAGGAATTTTCATCCTACCGGATTTTTGTACGTTCAGAAAATTCACAAAAATACCTTGAGCAGTTTCAGGTCTTAAGTATAGATCCATTGCCGTATCTGCCGACGCTCCGAGTTTTGTGCCGAACATTAAATTAAATTGCTTTACATCTGTCCAGTTTTTTGATCCAGATAGCGGGCAGGCAATTTCCAATTCTACTATCAAAGCTTTTACGTCTGCTAAATCTTCTTTTTCCAAAGATCTAGCCATCCTCTGTAAAATTTCATCCTTTTTTGATAAGTATCCTATCACTCGGGGGTTAGTCGTTTTATATTGTTCCTCATCAAATGATTCACCAAAGCGTTTTGAGGCTTTTTCGATTTCCTTTTGAGCTTTTTGATTAAGTTTTTCGGCATAATCTTCAATAAGCACGTCAGCTCTATATCTTTTTTTAGAATCTTTATTATCTATGAGAGGATCGTTAAAGGCATCCACATGCCCTGATGCTTTCCAAGTAGTAGGATGCATAAAAATAGCTGCGTCCAATCCAACAATATTATCGTTCATTTGAACCATTGCCTTCCACCAATAGTTACGGATATTATTTTTTAGCTCAACACCATTCTGTCCATAATCATAAACAGCGCTTAGTCCGTCATAAATTTCACTCGATTGAAAGATATACCCATATTCTTTGGCATGGGAGATAACTTTTTTGAATTTGTCCTCATTATTTTTCATGTGGCAAAAATAGTTAAATTCTTGACTGTGGGAAATAAAAAAAGACTGCCGAAACAGTCTTTTATACATCTTCTTAATATTATTTTACAGGCCCAAGAATGAATCGCTCAACTCAAGTTTTGTTACCCCCACTAAACGACCTTCTACATAAACCCTTATCGGATAAGTACCCTTTTCGTATTTTTCACCTTTATCTTCTATGAAAAGAACCACATCAAGTTCAGCATTTTCATAATTGATGGTAGTCTCTTCAGTGTACTTTACTTCTGTACCATCTTTTAACAAGACTGTTCCTTTGGCATTAATCACGGAACCATTTGGTCTTTGAACTACAATATAAGCTTCTTTATCACCCGGTTCTGCAATTTCATTTTCAATCAAACGAAACTCCACCTTAATGGCGTCAGTTTTTTGTGCCTTATTTGTTTCGGTGTACTTACCATTAGACCTCATTTTTAAAGCAGTCACCTGTGCATCTTTGATATTTAAAGCACTACCGATTTCAACTTTCTTGGCTAAAACTTCATTAACGGCCCTAAGGGTATCATTGTAATTAGTTTGAACCTGCAATTGATTAGATATACTGTCTTTTTCATCGATTAATACGTTAGACACCATTTTTAACGAATCAACTTCATCTAACAATCTGTTGTTCACTGCTTGTAAATTTGCGATCTGACTTCTATATCTTCTTAATACAGACGCATTTGCTGTTTTTAAATTGATAACAGAGTCGCGAAGCGCAATGATTCTGGCCTTTTCATGATTAAGAGAATCAGTTAGTGATGTGTTTTTTGAAATAGCGATATCATATTTCTCTTCCATCGCCGTTAAATTACCAATAATTTGTTCTTTTTCGTCTTGTAAAAATTGTAAAGCCTCCTTGTGGTCTCTACTTAGAAAAAAAGTGTAACCTATTAATAGAAAAAGCAATACGGTAAGTGCTATTAATAGAATTTTGTTGTTTTTGCTCGAAGCATTTTGTTCCATGATGAATTCATTTTTTAAATAATCGTAACTGATATAACGCAGAAATTTGAAAAAATTGTATGCAAAATTAATTTTTTTTATTTAATTCCATCATTTTAAGACATATTATATATTTTGACATTTTTTCAGGACGTTTTTGAAATTTTTTTTCCTGATCGTTGTAGAGTTTGTGAAAGGACTTTAACGAAAGGGGAGCACATTTTATGTATTTCCTGTTTAACTGAATTGCCTGTTACAAATTTCATAGTTCGGAGAAATAATCCTGTTGAAAAGAGTTTTAATGGGCGCATACCAATTGAAATGGCAACGGCTTTATTATTTTATGCAAAAGGTAATCCGGTGCAAAAGTTGATTCAAAAATTAAAATATAAAAATGACGAGGATATAGGACTGTTTTTTGGAAATTGGCTAGGCGAACAATTAAAGAATAACCAAAATTTTGATAAAGTTGATTTGATTCTTCCAGTTCCTTTACATCCAAAAAAGTTAAAAAAAAGAGGATATAATCAACTGACAAAATTTGGTAAACAAATCTCCGAACATCTTCAAAAACCATTTAGGGAAGATTTACTTTTTAGAAATGTTAATTTAGGAACGCAGACAAAAAAAGATAGGGTGCATAGGATTTTAAATGAAGATATTTTTATGGTTAATGATTTAGAAAGCATAAAAAACAAGCATGTTCTTTTGATTGATGATGTCATTACTACTGGAGCTACACTTGAATCTTGTTGTAATGCTTTATTTAAAGGGGATAATGTAAAAGTAAGTATTGTTGCAATGGCCTTTACGGAGTAAGTCCTTTCTACTTACAGAACAGTGTTCCGAATAAAAAATATGTTGTTAATTTGCATAAAAAACAAATGCGCTTTTACCAATTTTTAGTCCTGATAATTATAGTCTCTCTCTTTTCTTGTGCAAGAAGAGGTAGACCTGAAGGAGGGCCAATCGACGAGGATAAACCAATTATGGTAAGAAGTGAGCCAGATTTTGGAACTGTGAATTTTAAGGAAGAAGAAATTAAAATTTATTTTGATGAATTTATTAAACTAAAAGATATTTCCCAACAACTTATAGTTTCTCCTCCATTAAAATACCCGCTTATTATAGTTCCTCAGGGTACGGCTTCCAAGTTTATCAATATCAAGATTATTGATACATTGTTAGAGAATACCACCTATACGTTCAATTTCGGTCAAAGTGTGATTGATAATACAGAGGGTAACATTCTCGATAATTTTAGATTTGTTTTTTCTACCGGTGAATATATTGATTCCTTAAACATAAAAGGAACTATTAAAAATGCTTTTGAATTAGAACCTGCCGAGGGAGCAATTGTTATGCTTTATCCATATACAGATAATTTTAACGATTCCATTGTTTTCTCTGAACGACCAACCTATGTCGGGGCAATGACGGATAGCCTTAATTTCGAAGTCAATAATATAAAGGAAGGGAAATATGCCTTGCTGGCCATAAAGGATAAAAATCGAAATTTTAAATACAACAAAAAAGAAGACAAGATTGCTTTTTATGATAAAATAATTGAGGTGCCTTCGGAGTCAGATTTTCAACTTGTATTGTTCTCAGAGGATAAGAATTTTAGAATTCCAACAAAACCAAGTGAGATAACAAAAGGCTTTTTTTATATAGGGTATGAAGGAAATATTGATAGCCTCGAGGTTAAAGCAATAATGGAAAAACCTAAAAATTTTAAGGAGTACTGGGCGCCTTCAGTTGAAACGGATACAATTAAATATTGGTTTGCTAATTACGATCTGGATAGCCTTGATGTTTTAATTAGAAACAGAACCTTTACCGATACGATTACGCTAAAATTACGGGAAGACAAAATTGACAGTTTGAAATTTGAATCGATTATAAGTGGTAGTTTAGAATTAAGAGATACTTTAAAAATTCAAACAAATAACCCTGTTTTTGAGATAGATACATCTAAAATAAAACTTTTTATTAGAGATTCGATTGATGTGAAGTATACCTTCATGCAAGACAAGTATAAGACATCTTTGTATATGTTTTTTGAAAAAGAATTTGATTCAAAATATAAACTAAATTTATATCAAGGGGCGTTAACAGATATTTTCGGAACAAGCCATGATTCAATTAAAAAGAATTTTTCAACAAAAAGACCATCTAATTATTGTTCAATTTACTTAACAATCAATAATATAAAAGATTATCCGGTTATTGTAGAGTTGGTAGATCAAAAGGGAAAAGGTGTAGCTACTCACTATCTCACTCGAAAGGAAGAAGTTCGTTTTGAAAATATTCAACCGGGTAAATTTAAAGTTAGGTTGATCTATGATGAGAATAAAAACGGAAAATGGGATTCTGGCGATTATCTAAAAAAAATTCAACCCGAATTAGTTGTGTATTTTAAAAACGTATTAACAGCCAATTCAAATTGGGAAATTGTAGAAACTCTAACTATTCAATGATTTATTTAGGGATCTCAATAAAATATTTTTTGCCCGATTTATTATTTAATTTTTGTTCTAACAACCAAGGATTTTTTAGTTTCAGATCTTTATAGGTGATGCCATGAGAAGCCGCGAACTCATTTAAATCAGCAATTTCCTCGGTAATTTCCAAAGTTTTAGTGGGGGATAATTTATATAAGTCGGCTTCATCAAAAATAAATCCATATTTTTTTGGGTTTGACATAATTTCCTTTGTCACAACTACTCTCGGAATATATCTAGATGTTTCGGCGTTTAGGTACAAATCGTAATATGATTTTACTTTTTGATAATCCATGACTCGAGAAATTCCTGCCATTCCAGCGTTATAGGATGCAGCTGTCAAAGTCCAATTCCCATATATTTTGTAAGCATCTTGTAAATATTGGCAAGCTGCCTCAGTCGATTTTACAAGGTTATATCTTTCATCCACATTTTCATTGACTTCAAGTCCATATTCTCTGGCTGTTTTAGGCATTAATTGCCAATAACCCTTTGCTCCTGCAGGAGAAGTTACATTCTGTAAACCGCTTTCTATGATAGCCAAGTATTTAAAATCATCCGGAATATTATACTTTTTAAGAATGGGTTCTATCACCGGAAAATATTTATGGGCTCTTTTAAAATTTAACAAACCATTGGATTGCCAATACGTATTGACCAAAAGTTCCCTATCAATTCTTTCCATCACATCATCATCATTAATTGGCACCTTTTCACCGGCAAAGTTCAGATTTGCTGGTACTTTTAAAGCTTTAATTTCGTAGAGTGAGCTCGTGTTTTTCTCGGGGTCAGAAGATAATTCAGAGACTTCCGCATTGATAAAAAGTAATGCAACAAGGACAATTCCTGTAAGTGCGAAGATTTTATATATATTTTTCATAATAGGGGATTTTAATTTAAAAGGGACTTTCAAATTTACTAAAATTTTGGGCAACTAAATCCTTCTCAGCAATGATAGGGTTATCTATACCCCAAGGTATATCTAGATTTTCATCATTCCACAAGATAGCATCTTCAGATTCTTTTGCGTAAAAATTTGAGCATTTATAGTTAACAATGGTATTGTCTTCCAGGCTCAAAAAACCATGTGCAAAGCCAATGGGTATAAATAATTGATGTTTATTTTCGGCACTTAAAATATGTCCGAAATACTTACCGTAATTTGGCGAATCTTTTCGCAGATCAACGGCAACATCATATATGCTTCCCTGGATTACTCTCACTAATTTGGCTTGAGCAAAAGGTGGTTTTTGAAAATGTAAACCTCTTAAAACATTTTTTTTAGAAAGAGATTCGTTATCTTGAACAAACTTCAGATTACTGAACCTTTCAAAATTTTTCTGGTTAAAAGTTTCCATAAAATAACCTCTTTCATCGCAGAAAACTTTCGGAGTAATCAAGAGTACATCTTCTAAATCCGTTGTTTTAATGGTCATTTTCTTGTAGTATTTTATTGATAAACTTACTTATTTTTCTTGCCTTGGTCAGTATCATAGCATGACTGCCCTCTTTTATTTCGATAAAATTTGATAGGTACTGCGCCGGAAAAATCTGATCCTTAGATCCGTGTATATGAATTAACGGAGTTTCTAATTTTTGTTCTTTCCAATTCAACATTTGCCTTGTAGCCCAAAGTAAATACATTTTGTCCTTTGTGTGCATATATCTGGCATAGAGATATACCTTTCTTTTCAACAATTTACCTGGTACTCTTAATCGTCCTGAATCAAATTTTATATATGTCAATAATGGAGCCAAATAATAGAGTTTTGAATACTTAATCCATTTTAATCTCATCGGTAATTCCTTGCTCGATTTTATACTAGAAATAAGTATTATTTTTTCTACCTCAAGGAATCTTGCTATTTCTTGTGCAATAACCCCGCCAAATGAAACTCCAATCAAAATAATATGTTCACCTGAAATGGATTTAGCCATTCTATAGGCATAAGATGTAATATCTTCCCTTGAATTTAGAGGGCTAATCCAGTCTAAAAAATGAATCTCAACATTCTTAGAAAATTTGAGATATTCAAATATTTTACTGCTAGCTCCTAAACCCGGAATCAAATAAACCTGTTTATTATGCGAATCGTTTCTCAGCATAAATATGGCTTATTTAAAAGGTTAAACTGAAATAGGTTCGTTAATCCATGAAAATAAAACAGAGCCGTCTTCGGCAATTTCATCTAACAAAATCTGATGAGTGGTGTTGATTAAATCTTTGTCAAAAGGAGTTTTAACTTTTACATAGTTCTCAGTAAATCCGTGAATAAAGCCATCTTTATTTTCAGTTTCAAACAAAACAGTGGCAATTTTTCCTATCTGACTTTCATAAAAGGCCCTTCTTTTTTTAGCGGATAGACCTCTTAACATTTTACTTCTTTTAGCTCGCACTTTTATTGGGACAGCTCCTGGTAGAGCGACTGCTTCCGTATTAGGTCTTTCTGAATAGGTAAATACGTGCAAATAAGAAATATCTAGATCGCTTAAGTATTTATAGGTTTCTAAAAATAATTCGTCAGTTTCACCGGGATAACCTACAATTACATCAACACCTATACAGGCATTAGGCATTGACTTTTTAATTTGTTCAACACGATCTGTATAAAGTTTTAAGGGATATCTTCTTTTCATAGATCTAAGCAATTCTTCTGAACCACTTTGCAACGGAATATGAAAATGAGGAACAAATGTTCTCGAGGAGGCTACAAAAGAAATTATATCCTTGTTCAATAGATTTGGCTCGATAGAGGAAATTCTCAATCTCTCAAGTCCATCAACATGATCCAAGGCTTTTATCAAATCTATAAAGGTGTGATCATGTTTTTTGTTCCCAAACTCGCCTTTACCATAATCTCCAATATTTACTCCAGTAAGTACAATCTCTTTAATTCCTTTTTGCGAAATTTCTTTGGCATTATTAATCACATTTTCTAAAGTATCAGATCTTGAAATTCCCCTTGCCAGTGGTATGGTACAATAAGTACATTTGTAATCACAACCGTCTTGTACCTTTAAAAATGCCCTTGTTCGGTCTCCGATGGAGTAGGAACCCACATAAAAGTTGGCATCTTCTATTTCACAAGAGTGTACTTCACCCAAGTCATTTTTACTCAAATCGTTCAAATAATCGGTCACTTTGAATTTTTCCGTTGCTCCCAAAACAAGATCAACGCCGTCGATATTTGCCAATTCTTCAGGTTTTAACTGTGCATAGCAACCTACAGCGATTAAAAAAGCTTTTTCATTTTTTTTTAGAGCAGAACGTACGATCGACTTAAAACGTTTGTCAGCATTATCTGTCACCGAACAGGTATTGATAACATAAATATCAGCCTCCTCTTCAAAATCTACTCTTTGAAAGCCCTTATCTTGAAAATCGCGCGCTATGGTTGAAGTTTCGGAAAAATTTAATTTACAACCTAATGTGTAGAAAGCCACCTTTTTACCTATTGCCATACTTGTTCTTTTCGAGTTGCAAAAGTACAATTTTTATCGAATTTAAAAACTTGGGTATAAATTATAAAATCGGCTAAAACTTAATCTTTGCCATGACAGGATAATGATCTGAAAATTTTACATCATAGTTTTGATGTTCTGATACCTTAAATTTTTCATCGACTAAAATAAAATCGATTCTTAAGGGGTATTTTTTTAAATCAAATGTTTTACCAAATTTGTGTCCTGCGTCGCTAAAAGTATCAATCATGTCTTGACCAATCTGATGGTAAACCCAAGAATAGGCCGTGTTATTTAAATCCCCTGCAATAATCGTTCTTTTTGGTCCATTGGCGGCAAATGTTTTAAACTCTTCAATTTGATTTTGTTGTTTTACAAAAGCTTTGGTCATTGTTTTTAACAACCTTTCCGAATCTCCATCAGTGAGCAACTTTTGATTTGCACCTAACCGAAGTGATTCTAAATGCAAATTATAAACCCTTAAAGTATCAGATTTAACTACTATGTCGATGTAGATCGCATTGTTATCACTATTATCAAAATTTAAATCTCCCTGATCAATAATTTTAAACTTTGAAAAAATGGCCTGTCCAAATCCCTTTTTTGTTCCCTTCAACACAATGTGCTTGAAAGGATAAGAAAAATTTGGTTGGTTATTTGGATTGAACTCTTGTAACACCAAAATATCAGGATTCTCCTTTTTTACAAAATCTGCAATTTTTTGAGGAATGTCATTAGAGTTTATCCATTTATAAGTGTTAAATAACCTGACATTATAAGTCATTATTGATATATCACCTTCAGAAGTATTAAGCTCGTTTTTGAACTTATATGGAAATGAAGAGAATAAAAACGCAAGGACTAGACATATTAGTGAAATAAAAACAGGCTTTTTAAAACCCAATAAAATCCAATATAAAACAAAAATAAGATGAAGAACTAAGAATAGGGGCACGGCTAAACTCAATACGGCGGCAAGAGGGAAGGTTTTTGGCGGAAGATACGGCAATACAAAAGAAGCTATAAAAAGAACAGCTACCAAGGTATTTATTAAATAAACAATTTTGTTGAAAAAAGATAAATCACCCATGATTAGCTACTTATTTTTTCCAAAATCAAAAAGAAACTGCTTTTCCTCTTTGGAAAGTGCCTCATAACCAGATTTACTTATTTTATCTAAAATAGTGTCTATTTTTACTTGTTCTTCACTTTTATTGATAGTTGATTTTACCGGCTTATTACTTTTGTAAACAGTTTTTAGATTATTCGATTTTTTCTTTTTTGAAAATAAATTGCTATCGGACCTTGAAGACTTTTTATTTGGTAAATATTGCGTCAATATAAACCCGGTGATTGCACCACCCAGATGCGCCAGATGTCCTCCGGCGTTACCCATGGGGATTTGTAATACGTCTAAAATAACAATAAAAAGGGCAATATGTTTTAGTTTTATAAAACCGATCCATTGAAAACGTATAGCGTAGTTGGGAATTAGTGTTGCCATACCAATCAAAATACTCATTA
>CAZWAN010000086.1:0-10397 GCA_964631875.1 uncultured Flavobacteriaceae bacterium | reverse complement strand
CATTTCAATTTTTCTGAATTATTTTAAAAAATTTCACCCAACAGAATTCCCATCAAAATTGAGTATACGGCGCTCTGATAAATCAAAAAAATGTAAATTTGCCTTTTTTAATCTCTCAAAGATCGATGAAGGAGAAAATTCAGGCATTAACACAAGAAATTCAGGCGTTTAACGCAAGTAACGCAGAAGAATTAGAAGCGTTCAGAATCAAATTTTTAGGCAGTAAAGGAATTTTGAAATCACTTTTTGCCGATTTTAAATCGGTTGATAATTCCTTAAAAAAGGAAATTGGGCAAGAACTGAACAATTTGAGGCAGCTGGCTACTGAAACATTGAATTCCCAAAAAGTAAATATTGAAAGCAATAAGGTAAAAACAAAAAGCAATACAGATTTTACAAGACCTGCAGAGCCGATCGAAATTGGTACGAGGCACCCCATCTCTCTTGTAAAAAATCAAATACTGGAAGTTTTTTCAAGAATAGGTTTTACGGTTTCTGAGGGGCCGGAAATTGAAGATGATTGGCATAATTTTACGGCATTGAATCTGCCCGAATACCATCCGGCAAGGGACATGCAGGATACCTTTTTCATCGAGCAAAATCCAGATATCTTATTGAGAACCCATACATCATCTGTTCAGGTGCGTTATATGGAAAACAACCGGCCGCCTATCAGAACTGTTTCTCCGGGAAGGGTTTTTAGAAATGAAGATATTTCTGCCAGGTCGCATTGTATCTTCCATCAGGTTGAAGGACTATATATTGATACTGATGTTTCTTTTGCCGATTTAAAACAAACGCTCATCTATTTTACAAAAGAAATGTTTGGCAAATCGCGCATCAGACTGAGACCTTCCTATTTTCCTTTCACTGAGCCAAGTGCAGAAGTAGATATTTATTGGGGTTTACAAACAGAGACGGATTATAAAATAACCAAAGGTACCGGTTGGCTCGAAATAATGGGTTGTGGAATGGTTGATCCAAATGTTTTGAAAAACGTAAATATCGATCCTGAAAAATACAGTGGTTTTGCTTTTGGTATGGGAATAGAACGAATAGCTATGCTGCTCTATCAAATCCCCGATATCAGGATGTTCTATGAAAACGATCTTCGTTTTATCAATCAGTTTAAATCAGTAATTTAAATAGATGACCAAACTAACGGATTTTCTTTCAAATCAAGGTTACCAAAAAATAAAGCTCAAAAAGATCAATACGAATCATTTTGAGATAAAAGCAAAAGTAAATAAGATAAAAGGAAATTTTATTTTGGATACCGGAGCCTCCAATTCTTGTGTAGGATTTGACACTATTGAAAATTTTTCCTTAGACGCAGAGAGTACAGATCAAAAAGCAAGCGGTGCGGGGGCCACTAATTTAGAGACAAAACTTGCCAAAAACAATTTGATCCAAATTGGCAAATACAAACAAGCTAATGTTAATTTGGTCCTGATTGATCTTAGCCATATCAATGAAGCTCTAGTCAGTCAAAATGCCGATCCGGTGACGGGAATTATAGGTGCAGACATCCTTTTCAAAGGAAAGGCGATCATTGATTACGACAAAAAATATCTATATTTAAAGAACAATACAGAAAAAAATAAGTGATGAACCAGAAAGATAATCGCTATAATTTAAGAGGAGTTTCGGCACAAAAAGAAGACGTTCATAACGCCATAAAAAATATAGATAAAGGACTTTTCCCTCAGGCTTTTTGCAAAATTATTCCTGATTATTTGACCAATGATGAAGACTATTGCTTGGTCATGCATGCCGATGGGGCAGGAACAAAATCGTCTTTGGCCTATATGTATTGGAAAGAAACAGGAGATCTTTCTGTCTGGAAAGGAATAGCACAAGATGCACTTATTATGAATATTGATGACCTTTTATGTGTTGGTGCAACGGAAAACATACTGCTCTCCTCGACCATTGGAAGAAATAAAAATTTGATCCCCGGAGAAGTTTTATCAGCCATTATCAATGGCACGCAAGAATTAATTGACGAGTTAGAACAACATGGTTTTGTTATTCACGCCACTGGTGGTGAAACGGCCGATGTAGGAGATTTGGTGAGAACCATCATTGTCGACTCAACTGTTACGGCCAGAATGAAAAGAGAAGATGTGATTGACAATGCAAATATTCAGGCAGGAGACGTCATTGTTGGATTAGCTTCTTTTGGTCAGGCCATTTACGAAACTGAATACAACGGCGGCATGGGAAGTAACGGACTCACAAGTGCCCGACACGATGTATTTGAAAAATCTTTGGCCAAAAAATATCCCGAAAGTTTTGATAATCAGGTGCCTGAGAATCTGATATATGCTGGATCAAAAAAATTGACAGATCCCGTATCAGGTACTGATTTAGATGCCGGAAAACTGGTTCTTTCTCCAACCAGGACCTATGCGCCTATCATAAAAAAAATACTTGAGAAACACAGAAAATCGATACATGGCATGGTGCATTGCAGCGGAGGTGCACAAACTAAAATCTTACACTTTGTAAATAATTTACATGTAATCAAAGATAATTTATTTGAGGTTCCGCCTTTGTTTCAGTTGATCCAAACACAGTCAAAAACGGACTGGAAAGAAATGTATCAGGTTTTTAATTGTGGTCATCGGATGGAACTCTATGTTCCCCGCGAAATTGCAGATGATTTGATCGCCATCTCAAAGTCATTTGGCGTCGAAGCACAAATCGTGGGTCGGGTGGAAAAAAGTGGATCAAAACAACTGACCATTCAAAGCGAATACGGAAAGTTTGAGTATTTCTAATCAGATTTTGTAACGTTTTGTATTTTCGTGATACTCATCCCTGTAAACAAACCTTATGGTATCCGAATTTATTAAACTCGAACGGAAGCAATTTTTCCGTTCTTCTTATTGGCAAAAGAGCATAGCCCTCAATGTTTTAATGGTTTTTTTGGCGCTCTATTTTATTGTCATTTTTCTGGCCCTGGGAGTAAGTTTGTTTCCTGTTTTAAAAAAGTTCTTTCCTGATCAAGACCCTTTTACCATGGTCAATCATTTTTTGTTTTACTGGTTTATCGCAGATCTTATGATGCGGTTCTTTTTTCAAAAATTGCCGGTTATGCAGGTGAAACCATTGCTGGCTTTGCCAGTCAAAAAGGATAAAATCGTGCATTTTGTATTAGGGAAATCCGTATTGTCCTTCTTTAATTTTTTACCACTGTTTACCGTAATACCGTTTGGATTAATGCTGATTCGAGAAGGTTACGATTGGAAAGTAAGTCTTACATGGATGATTTTTTGCTTTTTAGGAACGCTGATCATCAATTTTCTAAATTTCATCATTGAAAGTAAATCGGCAGAATCTGAACTTTCATTTCTTCCGATTTTATTGATTTGTGGAATTTTGTTTGGTTTGAATTATTTCAATTTATTGAACCTGGATGAATACCTGGCTCAGGCCTCTCTTTTTATCAGTTCTAATCCGGTTTACCTGATTATCCCGGTTCTAATTTTGATTTTTCTCTATTTCCTGAACCTTAAAAATTTGAAAAATCAACTGTATCTGGATCAGTCCTTAAAAACGAAAAGTTCGACTGTTTCTGCGTCAGACCTTTCCTGGACCAACAGATTCGGAACCAGTGCTCCCTTCCTGCAATTGGATTTGAGAATGCTCTGGAGAAATAAAAGACCCCGATCGTCCGTGTTTATTTTGGTCATCGGTTTGCTTTATGGTTTGTTTTTTTATCCAAATCCAACTTACCAGACCATGGATGCCATGTATGTATTCGTGGGTATTTTTGTCACCGGGATTTTTATGATCAATTTCGGACAGTTTATTCCTGCCTGGGACAGCGGTTATTACAAATTATTGATGAGTCAGAACATTCAGTACAAGGATTTTCTGCAATCCAAATATGTTTTGATGGCAACCAGTGGTGTTTTGATGTTTTTACTTAGTATTCCTTATGTTTATTTTGGATGGAAAGTACTGTTGATCCATTTTGCCGCTATGATCTACAATATTGGGGTGAACACCCATGTGCTGCTCTACGCAGGTTCTTTTAACAGAAAAAAAATAGACCTAAACCAGCGTGCAGCATTTAATTATCAAGGTACCGGAGCCGTACAATGGCTGGTCGGCATCCCGCTTTTACTGGTACCCATGGGGATTTTTTACCTCTTCTATAAACTCGTCAATTTTGAAACAGGAATTGCGGTATTGATCATTTTAGGGATCTTTGGACTTTTGTTCCACACCAAACTGATGGACTACATCACCCAAAAATACATTGAATTTAAATATACCATGATCAACGCTTTCGGTCAGGACAATTAATAGACTATGATTTCAGCTACAGAACTTTCAAAAAAATACGGAGAAAATACCGTTTTAAACATTCCTTCACTCGAAATTCCAAAAGGCCAGTCCTTTGGTTTGGTAGGAAACAACGGAGCAGGAAAAACAACCTTCTTCAACTTGCTTCTCGATTTGATCCAACCTACCACGGGTAAGGTCGTCAACAACGAAATACAGGTCAATAAAAGCGAAGATTGGAAACCTTTTACCGCTGCCTTTATCGACGAAAGCTTTTTAATCGGCTATTTGACTGCCGAAGAATATTTTAGTTTTATTGCCGGCCTGCGCGGGGTAAATGAAACCGATTTAAAGAATTTCCTGGATCTTTTTTCGGAAGTGTTCAACGAAGAAATTCTAGGCCAAAAAAAGTATCTGCGAGATCTCTCCAAAGGAAACCAGAAAAAAGCCGGGATTGTGGGTGCTTTGATCGGTCAACCGGAAGTGGTGATTTTGGATGAACCCTTTGCGAACCTGGATCCTACTACCCAAATTCGATTAAAGAAAACCTTAAAAAAAATCAACGACGAAACCGATTCTACCCTATTGATATCGAGCCATGATCTGGGCCATATCACTGAGGTTTGTGAGCGTATAGTGGTTTTGGACAAGGGTAATCTGGTAAAGGACATCAAAACTTCGCCGGAAACACTTAAAGAATTAGAAGCCTTTTTTGCAGTCTGAAAAATAATACATAAATATCTTATGTATAAGTTTTTTAGCTATATTTGCTTATGGCCAATCAAAAACTCTACAAAGGATCTTTACAAACCATCATTTTAAAACTTTTGGAAGACCAAAATAAAATGTACGGTTATGAGATAACCCAAAAGGTAAAGGAAATTACAGCGGGAAAACTCAAAATCACCGAGGGTGCACTTTACCCTGCCCTGCACAAATTAGAAGCCGACGGCCTGCTGGAAGTTGAAGTAAGGAGTATTGGAAATCGCTTGCGCAAATATTATCGGCTTACCGAATCCGGAACCCAAGAGACCCGATCAAAAATGGCCGAACTGGAGGATTTTATAAGCACCATGCAAAACCTCATGAATCCGCAAATAAGCAGTTAATCATGGAGTTAAAGGAGGAACAAATAGAAAGGCTCTATCAATTTACCCGAGCACATTATGTGGAATGGTATGACCTGCAAACCGAATTGGTAGATCATTTGGCAGGTGATATTGAACATATTTTAGCAAAGGACCCTGAACTTTCTTTTGAGGAAGCCCTCCACAGTTCATTTAAAAAGTTTGGCGTTTTTGGTTTTAGTGATATTGTAGAAAAAAAAAACAAAACGCACTCTCAAAATATTATTGGCGTTTGGCCGGAAAATATTTTATTCAATATTTAAGGCCTCCCAAAATCCTTTTGACCCTTTGCTTATTGGCAGTTTCATTCAGTCTTTTAAAATGGTTTGAACAACCGGCATACCTTATCGTTTTATGCTTTGTTGTTCTCTATGTTTTTATATTTAAAAACATCTACACCTTCCATCAGACCATAAAACGACGAACCCAAGAAACCGGTAGGAAGTGGCTTTTTGAACACCATATTTTAAATTTAGGTGGCGCTGTTTCGGTTATTGGGATCCCAATCCAATGGATTGGTTTCGGAATGGATAGGACGATTTGGACCGACAAAATCCTCATCATCAATTCAATTTTTATCGTTTTTGGTGGTTTGATCTGCTATATCCTGCTGAAAGTAATCCCACCAAAACTAACACAGGAAATGGGTAAGCTGTATCCAAATTACCAACCTTTGGTTAAAATTTAAAACATTTTCCGATTAATTTGTACTTTTACCTCACCTACATCGTTTATCATATTTAAATCTCTTTACGCAGGTAAAAATTTTGAAAAAAAGGGCGCATAAAATTATTTTCTTTCTGGTTTTAATTGGCTTAATTTTTAGTTGTTCCACTAAAAAAGACACCTTTATTAATCGTACCTCTCATTCTGTAGTTTCAAAATACAATGTACTTTACAATGGTGATTTGGCATTCGATGAAGCGAAGGAAAAACTAGATGCCGAATACGAAGATAATTTTTGGGAAATCCTCCCCATAGAACCGATCAATATTGAAGATAAAATTCCAATGCCCGGAGAAAGTCAAACAGAAAATCCTGTAAAAGTTGGTTTTGATAAAGCCGAAGAAAAGGCGGTTAAAGCTATTCAAAAGCATTCGATGGTAATTGACGGTTACGAGCGGAATAATCAGATTGACGAAGCCTATTTATTACTAGGCAAATCGAGGTATTTTAGTCAGCGTTTTGTTCCTGCCAGAGAAGCTTTTACCTATGCTCTTGAAAAATATCCCAATGCCAATCTTTATTACGAAACTAAAATTTGGAAGGCCAAAACCGATATTCGCTTACAAAATGAGTTATTGGCTATCGAAACTTTAGACAATACCATAAAAGGCGGCAATCTGGATGAGGAATTAACCGAAAAAGCCTATACGGCCATGGCTATGGCTTATAATCAACTAGACAGTTTACAACAGACCATAGACAATTTAAAATTGGCAACATATTATTTTACTGATAAAAATCAAGGAGCAAGAAACCTTTTTATCTTGGGACAATTATATCGAGAACAGGAAAAAATCGACTCGTCGAATATGATGTTCGAAGCGCTCACCTATCTCAAAAAAATACCGAGAAAATACATGGTGCATGGGCAAATTGAAAGGGCTAAAAATTTTTCAGAAAAAGACAGTACAGAGTCACTCATCTTTGCTTTGAGACAGTTAATAGATGACAGAGAAAACAGAGAATATTTTGACGAAATATACTACCAGGCAGGATTGATTGCCGATAAAAAAGGCATAAAAGACAAAGCCAAAGAATATTTTGCTCTTTCTATTTTGATGAATAACAATAAGCCCTATCAAAAGAGTCTTTCTTATGAGGCTATGGGAAATTGGTATTTTGACAACGCAGAATTTGCTGTGGCCGGTAAATATTTTGATAGTTTGTTGCAAATACCAACAGTTGACCTAAATAGTAAAAGAGTTAGGAGAATTATAGCCAAAAACAAGAGTCTTGAAGAGGTGATTTTTTATGAAAATGAATTAAAAGTAAATGATAGTATTTTGTATCTGGCCAGTTTAAATGAGGCCGGGCAGAAGCAATATTTTTTAGACTATGTTGATGCCTTGCGCAAGAAAGATGAATTGATGAAAATTCAGCAAGAGCGATTGAATGCAGCAGGAAATGAATTTTTGGGTAATTCAGCGGGTTCAAGAGCAAATGAAAAGTTCTATTTTTACAATACACCATTGGTTCAAATGGGGAAACAAGATTTCAAAAATAGATTTGGAAACAGGGCACTTACTGATAATTGGATATTTTCTCAATTGGCTAGCGGGAATGTTCCCCAAGATATTTCAAAGGTTGAAACGATCGATCTAGAACAGCGTTACAACCCCGATTACTACATCCAATCTATCCCTAAAGAACCGGGAACCCTGGACAGCATTTCAAAAGTCAGAAATTTAGCGCATTACAATTTAGGATTATTGTACAAAGAACAGTTTAAAGAATACGAAATTGCCGCTGACCATTTCGAAAAATTCTTGAGCTATTCCCCATTAGAATCGTATGTGCCTCCAGCAAAATACCAATTGTATAAATGTTATGAACAGTTTAACCCCAATCTGGGCAATAAACTAGCTAATGAAATCGTTACTAATTATGCAGATAGTAAATATGCCCAAATGATTAGTCACCCTGAAGAGGTGATCTCATTTGAAAACAATGAATCCTCCCCCGAAAATATTTATAAACAGGCTTATATTTGTTATGAAGAAGGCGAATATGATTATTCACTTAGTTTGTTAAATCTCTTGGGAAGCGGTGCGGAAACTTTAACGCTTGAGCCCAAGGTTGACCTTTTAAAAGCATTTATTGCATTAAAAAAAGAGGGCAAAGAGATTTACACCAAACAACTGAACGATTTAATTATTCAATTTCCAAACACTGAAGAAAGCAATTATGCCAAAATAATTTTGGCCAATATGGATGAAAAAAAATAATCTTAAAATCATAAAATATGTTTAGCGAAAAAAGGGGGACACAAAGCGTAGTTGGTGAAAGAAATATAATTGGAAAAAACACAAGTTTAGTAGGGGATTTGAACTCTGAGGGAGATTTCAGGATCGATGGTAAAATAGAAGGTAACATCAAAACAGCAGGTAGAGTGGTGATAGGCAAAGAGGGAACAGTTATCGGTACGATTGATTGTACCAACGCCGATATTGAAGGACATTTCTCAGGCAATTTAATTGTAGAGCAATTGCTGTCATTAAAAGAATCTGCTATCGTAAATGGTGAAGTTATGTTGGGTAAACTTATGGTTGAACCAGGAGCTGAGCTCAATGCCACTTGCAGCATGAAAGGTGCCCTTAAACAAATAAATCATGCCGGAGCAGAATCCAAAAAAACCGCTTAACAAATATATTCGCTTAACAGGAGCAGGTCTCCAAATGGGCATCACGATTTATCTGGGTGCCTATTTCGGTAAATGGCTGGATGTTAAATATCCTAATGACCATAATTGGTTCACCATTATTTTAACCCTTTTAGCTGTGGTGATTTCGTTTTACAGTTTACTTCAACAAATTAAAAACATAAACAATTAGATAGTTCTATGGCCCAGATATCGCGATTTGCTTTCGTTCTGAGTATAAGTCTATTTTTTGTTTTTTTCATTCATACCTCTGTTCTCTATCAACTCGATCTTCCCATATTTGATCATCTTATTATTTGGTCATACCTAATCAATTTTTTTCTCGCACTTATTATTTACGCAACTTTATTTTATTTTAGAAGAAAATACCACGACCAGTTAGGCTTCCTATTTATGTTTGGTAGTATGCTTAAATTTGCCGTATTTTTTATCTTTTTTTATCCTGTCTATAAAGCGGATGATCAGCTTGAAACAATTGAATTTACTACATTCTTCGTCCCTTATGTCATCTGTTTAATTTTAGAAACATTAGGTTTAATCAAGATTCTAAAAAATTAGTATTTTTTTATTTGGGTTCATAGAAATAAAAATCTTACATTTGCACCGATTTTTTTAAGCCACAAAAACAAAAAAATATGCAGCGTAAGCATTTCGTTAAGTACCTTACAATCATTGCTTTTGTAATTAATTTCAATTCGTTTGCACAGCATAATGAGCACGAAGGCCAGCATGAGGATAAAGATCTAAAAACTGAGATCAAAGAAGAAATTCAGCACCACTTACAAGATTCACATGACTTTACTTTTTTTAGTGATAAAGAAGAAGGAAAGCATTACGGGATTTCATTGCCTGTGATTTTATGGGACAATGGCTTGCAGGTTTTTTCTTCCGGAAAATTCCATCACGGAGAAACTGTAGCAGAAAATAACGGAAATTATTACAAACTCTACCATAACAAAATATACAAAACTGATGCCGAGGGTACAATTCAATATGACGAAGCACATCATCCTACAAATGAAAAACCTTTAGATTTTTCAATTACCAAAAGTGTGGTTATGATGATCATAACCGGCCTTTTGATGTTGTTGATCTTTGGCGGTTTGGCAAAATCATTTGGAAAAGGACCTATAGCCACGGGTGTCGGAAGATTTTTTGAACCAATTGTTTTGTTTATTAGAGATGATATTGCCATTCCTAATATTGGTGATCCTCAGTACAAAAAGTACATGCCTTATTTGTTGACCATCTTCTTTTTTGTTTGGTTTTTAAATTTATTTGGTTTGACTCCACTTGGCGTAAACGTAACTGGAAACATAGCAGTTACTTTCGCCTTGGCATTAATGACTTTTGTAATTACTCAGATTTCAGGAAATAAGAATTATTGGAAACATATTTTTTGGATGCCTGGTGTTCCACCACTGATGAAAATTGTATTAGCTCCAATAGAGTTATTAGGTGTTTTCATTAAACCTTTTGCCTTGATGATTCGTCTCTATGCCAATATCATGGCAGGTCACGTGGTATTGATGAGCATCATAGGTTTGATGTTTGTTTTCAAAAACTGGATGGGTAGCTCAATGACATTT
>CAZWAN010000085.1:0-10527 GCA_964631875.1 uncultured Flavobacteriaceae bacterium | reverse complement strand
CATATAGTTTTATATAAATATTTCTAATTGTACTATTATTTTCTCGCGCTATGTAAATTTAGCATTGGATAAAATAGCCATCAAATAAACATATATATCAAGGAGCCATAATTTCTTAATACATAATATCTGCCGATATAAGTCTAATGACCTTTTATCAGATATTATGTGGAAATAGACCTAAATACGACTATCCAGAAATTACCATATATTTGCACTATAATTTATATTATGTTAAATAGAATATTTTAAACCTTTTGTTTGCCAAGGTATTCAAAAAGAATCCCCTACTTTTGCCCAGTGAAAAAACAAGACCTTAAACAATTCGAATTTATTGCCTTAATGGCTTCGTTAATGTCGGTCGTTGCCTTAGCCATCGATGCCCTATTGCCAGCATTAGACCTAATTGGAATTACGATTGGAACCAGTGACGTCAGTGAAAATCAACTTATCATATCCATGATATTTTTAGGTTTAGGCATTGGTCCTTTGATATTTGGACCTTTATCAGATAGCTTCGGTCGAAAACCTATTGTATATATAGGATTTACAGTATTTGTAGTTGCGAGCTTTATTTGTTTAAAAGCAGAAAACTTAGAAACAATGATCTTTGGTAGAATTTTACAAGGGATGGGCTTATCAGCTGCGAGAACTATTAGTATCGCCATGATTCGAGATACCTACAGTGGTGACTTTATGGCTCGAATCATGAGTTTTGTAACCGTCGTTTTTCTTCTTGTTCCAATTATAGCACCGGCTGCAGGAAAATTTGTTCTTGATCATTATAATTGGCAGGCTATTTTTTATGTTCAACTAATCATTACATTAGTGGTAGCATTTTGGTTCTGGAAACGCCAACCCGAGACGTTGAATTCAGAAAATCAGACAAAATTTTCGTGGCATTTATTCTTAGATGGCACGAAAGAATTGTGTAAATATCCCCGTACGATTGGATTTACCTTCATTTCAGGGTTTATCACGGGTTCTTTTATCGTTTATTTAAGTTCTGCACAACAAATATTTCATAATCAGTACGATATGGCAAATGATTTCCCAATGATTTTTGCCGGTTTATCTATTACAATTCTCCTTTCAACCTTCTTAAACGGTACTTTTGTAATTCGGTTTGGAATGGAAAAATTGGTTACAATTGCCTTATTTGGATTTATATTCAGTTCATTACTATTTGTTATACTTTTTTCAGGTAAACCCAATCCTACGGCATGGGTAATCATTGTCTTTTTTGCTATTCAATTCTTTACTATCGGATTTTTATTTGGAAATCTTAGAGCTTTGGCCATGCAACCCATTGGTCATATTGCCGGTATTGGGGCCGCTATAACAGGATTTATTTCAACTTCCATGGCAATACCGATCAGTACTTTTATTGGTAAAAATATTCAGACCACTGCCCTGCCTCTTTTTGTCGGTTTTTTTATATGCGGCGTCTGTTCTCTTGCTATTCTCTATTATTTGAAATGGGTCAAGCTCAAAAAAAAATCTATTGATCCAGGGCTCTGATATTTAATTCTATCAATTCGTTATCTTCAAAAACAGGATTTATTTCGATTGGATTACAGCACACTTCGCAATCTTCAACATAATTTTGACTAGCGATTGATGGGTCCATCAACATTGATATTTCTTGCCAACAATAAGGGCATTGAAAAAAAATCTCTTCCATTGTTAATTTATTTGAATAAAATAAAGATAGCACCCATCGCTGTGACAAACAAAATGAATTTCCTGTAAATCTCGTTATTAATTTGCTCAACGACCTTAATTCCTGCGTAAAACCCGAGAAAAACAAAGGGAATTAAAAACAGATTTATTTTAAGTGACTCTGCGGTAACAGTTTTCCAAGAAAAGATATGAAATGGCAATTTAAATACATTGATAATGAAGAACAGCCAGGCTGCCGTGCCAATAAATTCATTTTTAGGCAATCGCATGGCTAGAAAGTAGATATTTGCGAAAGAACCTGCTAAGTTCCCTATCATTGAAGTAAAACCTGACAATAATCCCATTCCCCCTGAAAAAAATACATTATTTGGAATATTTCTCTTTTTTGCATGGTCTAAAACAAACATAATTAAGATTGTAAGTAAAATAAATCCTGCCATTAGCTGCCTAAACAAAGCTTCTGAAATATTTTGTCCGAACCACACGCCGAACAAAACCCCAACGATCATCGCGGGCAACAATTTGATCAAATAATTCCATTGTGCATGTCTGTGATAATGGTATACCGCCATTATATCGGCCAAAATCATTAAAGGAATTAATACGCCTGTAGAAGGTTTGGAACCAAAAACAAAGGCCATTAACAATACTACTAAAACACCTATTCCTTTGATTCCGGCTTTGCTCATCCCCAAAAAAATACATGCGAGTCCTGCCCAAAGTAAATCGAAGTCTGAAAAAGTCTTATTAAAAATATCTATCACAAAAAAGTCGTTAATCCATTAATTTTCCCAAAAAGACATTAACTTTTGGGTTAATAGGATTTCCGGAAACTCTCCTCAAAGTAACCACCTGTCCGCAATGCCAAATTGCATCTTCAATAGGTCCGTTGATAAGGTTCCACAGAGGAAATGTAGAAATTTGCCCATCCCTGTCAAAAACAATTTCAAAACCTTCTACATTGTCTGTTTTTTGAAGAATCTGTGAAGCTTTTTGAAAATTATTTAAAGTTGCCGCTCTCAAATCGATGTAGCTCATTTCTTCTTTTTCTGATCTATGATTGGGTATTTGCTCAAAGGCATTTAAAATGACCTTGGATAAACTGTACACATGTTCTATGGTTTGAAAAATAGATCTGCTGTTTTCGGTTGCTTTGTAGGTCAGATCCTTTTCCTCTAATCCCTCTGTTGCCCAATAATATCTGAAACCGAGTCCGTCAATAGTTCGCTGCAAAATTGCCGATTCCGTAATATTGTCGGGATAATCTGGTATTGTATGAAAGGGTAATTTAGTTTCTTGTGCTTTCATCAGAAATGCATTTAGGATGAGAATGAAAACAATTTGACCATAGGACTTTTTCTTTTTCATGTTATTAATGTTTTACATAATTTTCCTGCAGACCGTATTTATCAAATAAATAGACTAACGCTGTCATGGTTGCAGCACCTAATTCTAATTCACGTTTATTGACAGCTTCAAATGTGTCGTTCGAAGCATGATGATAATCAAAATAACGCTGTGAATCTGGCCTTAACCCTGCGAGTACTACATTGTCATTTTTTAGTGGACCAATATCTGCCCCACTTCCCTCCTGCTTAAAATAATGAATTAAAAAGGGCTCAAATAAAGGCTTCCATTGCAGAACCTGATTAAAATAAACGTCGTTACAATCAAATGAAAAACCACGCGGTGTAAAGCCTCCGCTATCACTTTCCAGTGCAAATATATGCCGCTCATTTTTCAATTTACTCTCCTCGGCATATTTCATTGCTCCTCTTAATCCATTTTCCTCATTCATAAATAACACTGCCCTAATTGTTCTTTTGGGTTTGGTACCACTTAATTTTAAGAGCCTTAAAACGTCCATAGACTGAACTACACCTGCACCGTCGTCATGTGCACCATCACCCAGATCCCAACTATCTAAATGCCCACCAACTAAAATAATTTCGTTTGGGAACTCACTCCCCTTCATTTCAGCAATCACATTATAAGAGACAACATCATCAAATTGCTTACAGGATAACTTTAAATGAAATCGTAATTCAGGTCTTTCTTTTAAAAGTTTAGACAATTTTTCTGCATCGTTTGTACTGATGGCAACAGAAGGAATTCTCTTTACTACTTCCATTTCACCATAAGTCATTGACCCGGTATGTGGAAAATCATCCAAACGAAGATTCAAAGATCTGACAACAACCGCTTTTGCACCGAGTTTGGCAGCTGCAAGGGCACCTGAATATCTCTGATTAACACAATTTCCATATGCCTTAAACGTGTGTATTTGAGTAGGATCCATGGGTTCATTTAAAAAGACAATTTTATCTTTCACATCTAATAAAGATAAATTTTCCAGCGCCTTCATCCCATTCACTTCCATCACCTCACCTTCAATACCATTAGGGGGTGTAGCAATGGAGCCTCCTAGTGCACTAACATTTATAGGGATTTTTTGGTCATCAACTTTCAAAAAAGCCTCTTCCGGATTACCTCTCTCCCATTTTGGAACTTTGACAGGTTGCAAAAAAACATCCAAGCCAATTTTTTCCAATTCCTTTTTTGTGTAATCCACTGCGAGCTTTGCATTTTCAGATCCGGATAAACGGCCTCCAATTTCATTCGACAAATAATCTAACCAGGCATAACTTTGGCCCTGAAGTAAGGCGTTATCATAAAATAATTTGATTTTATCGCCATCATTTTGGCTATTAACTGTAGAAACAATTAAGAAAATTAAGAAATAAAATAAAAAGTAACTTTTTGTCAATGTTAACTTCTTCATGGAATATAAATTTATCCTGATAAAGATAAAGATAAAGATAAATAGAAAAATCAGATCGATTTAAGATAATCCTCATAGTCTTCCGGACTATCAAGATCTAATAAATTATTCTGGTTTTCTACAAGCTCAAGGTCTTGCAAATTTTGTAGCATTAATTCTTTAGCACCCTGATCACCTTTTAGTTTTGTCAAGTCTTTAAAATACTTATTGGCAAAAATGGCAGGCACACCAGGTTTGTTATTGTAATTCGAACAAATGATTCCTCTATTCGATAATAAATACTTATTTAAAAGTATGTTATAATATTTTTCATCAACCAAAGGTTGATCTGCCAGAACAAAAAGAATTGCACTGATTTCTTTTTCAGAATCCATGATATATTTAGTGACGAAGGCAACAGAACTTCCCAGACCATTTTGCCAGGCTTTATGATAAATAACCTCAATATCGAGATGTGTTATACTTGGCTCAATCGTTGCGCGATTAGCCCCTAAAACAACAAAGACCTTGGCTGATTTCAATTTGAGCGCTTTCTCAATTACTTCTTCAATAATAGAGTGTTTACAGCCGGGTAAAAGTTGTTTAATTTTGCCCATTCTTGTTCCGGCACCTGCAGCTAAAATTACAATGGCTAGTTCTTTTTTCGTAAAGGTGTTGTTCGAATCTGACATGAAAAATTTAACTTTTCATTTAAATATTAATCATCGAAATAAAAAAAGGCCAGTAAACTGACCTTTTTAAAAAAATATATTCATATTTACTTATTCCACTTGTGCTTTAGCATCTTCAATCATATCTTCGTTGGCTGCTATCCCAATTTCAACACGTCTGTTTTTAGCTTGGTTCTCTTTGCTGTCGTTTGGGAATCGCGGACTTGCTTCTCCATAACCTTTAACACTTGCAAATCTGGAAGCCGCTATACCTTGTGTTTTTAAATAAGATTCTACCGTTTTCGCTCTTCTTTCAGATAATTTCAAGTTATAAGCATCTTCTCCGGTATTATCAGTATAACCCTCAATCATTAGATCTGTATCAGGAAATTCTATAAATACTTCTGCAATAGCATTTAAATTTTGTTTTGCGACCTCAGTAAGATCAGCACTATTTAGAGCAAAATTCACTCCACTTTTATCATCAAACACTACTTGTATGCCCTCACCTACGCGCTTCACTTCAGCGCCGGGAACGGCTGCCTCAATCTTGTCAGCTTGCTTATCCATTTGGTTTCCAATGAGACCTCCTGCAGCACCTCCAATTGCGGCACCAATTAAGGCACCTCCGATATTACCTCCAATTAATCCACCAACTATTGAACCGGCTGCTACGCCAAGACCTGCACCTTTTTGCGTATTATTGGCATTTTGAAGTGCGGTACAACTGCTCAATGTTAGTCCAATAACTAAAATCATTGATAAAGATATACTTGTAATTTTTTTCATTTTTTTAAAATTAAAGGGTTATGTCTTCAGAAACTTTTGTGTAAGTAAGCAGTACATCAAAGGGATTTCCTTCGTAGGTAGTGGCCACTCTCATGATCATAGAATTAGGTGTGAGCTCGTCAATATTACTTCTATAACCGGTATTTGCACCATCCAGTGATTTACCTTTTTCATCTACGTACTTAAATTGGAATTGGTAAGTTGCATCACCAGGCTCATAAAAAGACCAATGAATTCTATTAGTTACCGCTTCACAATTTGAGCTACCTGGCAAGGAAAATTTACCAGATCCGTTATTAGGTATGAATACCCATTGGCTTCCTTTAAAACAAGGAGAATCAGCAAGGTCAAATAAAAATGCCTTGTATAGGCCTTTATCACCAACAAATTTAATGTCTGTGATTTCCCAAGTACCTTTTAATGTTTTTTTACTGAGTTTTTCTGCTTTTGGAGCGGAAGAAGTAGTTGATGACGATGAACTACATGATATAAAGACCAAAGCAAAAAGAAAATAGATAATTTTTTTCATTTGAAAATGGTTTAGTTATTAATTATTCCAAATTTAATTAAAATATATGAATGTCTAATAAATAATTTTTTCACTCCAAGACCAAAGAATTAAAAGGACAATAGTTCTTTGATGGCTTGTTCAAACCGTCTCTGAGGGAGATAATTGGCTTCTAAAATTCTTGAAAAAGGAATAGGAGTCTCCAAACTGCCCACACGTTTTACAGGAGCATCTAAAAATTGAAAACAGTTTTCTGTTATCAGCGCTGAAATTTCTGAAGCCAGTCCTCCAAATACAGTGTCCTCGTGTAAAATAATTGCCCTATTCGTTTTCTTCACAGATTTAAAAATGGTTTCTGTATCCAGCGGAATCAATGATCTCAAATCAATAAGGTCTGCACTTATTTTTTCCTTTTCAATAATTTCCAAAGCCCAATGCACGGCGGCACCATAGGCAATGATGGTAATGTCAATACCTGAAGTTATTATATTTGCCCGACCAAATGGAATATGATAGTAATCTACAGGAACTTCTTGCCGAACAGAACGATATAACATTTTATGTTCAAAAAACATGACTGGGTTGGGATCTTCGATAGCGGTTGCTAGTAGTCCTTTCGCGTCTGCAGGGAATGCAGGGTAAACTACTTTTAACCCCGGGGTTTTAAAAAACCATGCTTCATTTGTCTGACTATGAAATGGACCTGCTCCTACTCCAGCACCACAGGGCATTCTCAAAACAGTATCGCTTTTTTGGCCCCAACGATAGTGTGATTTAGCCAACAAATTTACTACCGGATTGAACCCAGAAGTAACAAAATCAGAAAATTGTAATTCAACTACTGATTTGATCCCTTTCACAGATAAGCCATATGCCGCTTCTATAATTGTTGATTCGCAAATAGGAGTATTTCGCACTCTTTCTTTGCCATATTTCTCAAAAAAACCTTCAGTTATTTTAAATACTCCTCCGTATTGTGCAATGTCTTGTCCCATTAACACTAAATCCGGGAAACGCTGCATAGATTGATCCAATGCTTCGGAAATAGCATCGACAAATCTGAGTTCTATTTTTTCTTTCGCGGGAACTATAACTTTAAAGTCAGAATTGGCATAAACATCTGCAAGTTCCTGTTCTTCATCAAACAACAATTCAGGAAAAGCTCTAGCAATTTCTAATTCTTCATTGATTTCATGAACAATTGTTTCTTTGATCTCGATATCAACTTCATCAGATAAAATTTGCTTTCCTTTTAAAAAGGCTCTAAAGTTTTCCAATGGATCTTTTGCAGCCCAAAAATCAAGCAATTCCTGAGGCACGTATTTTGTGCCACTTGCCTCCTCATGACCCCTAATTCTAAAGGTTTTGAATTCTAAAAGAACAGGTCTAGGATTTTTTCGCACACTTTTTGCGATTTCATTTACTTTATTGTAGACTTCAACAATATTATTTCCATCAATGATATGGCTTTCCATACCATACCCTATACCTTTATCGGCTAAATCGATGCAATTAAATTGCTCTGTAACTGGAGTTGACAATCCATAGCCATTATTTTCAATACAAAACAACACGGGTAATTTCCAAACTGATGCCACATTAAGAGCTTCATGAAAATCTCCTTCACTTGTGCCGCCTTCACCTGTAAAAACTGCCGTTAATCTATTTGTTTTTTTTAACAATTCAGCTAAAGCAATCCCGTTCGCAATACCCAATTGCGGACCCAAGTGAGAAATCATTCCCACAATTTTATATTCCTGAGTGCCAAAATGAAAGGATCTTTCTCTTCCTTTAGAGAATCCTTCTAATTTTCCCTGCCATTGTGCAAACAATTTTCTAAGCGGAATATTTCTCGAGGTAAAAACCCCCAAATTTCTATGCATAGGTAAAATATACTCCTCGTTTGTAAGAGATAGAGCTACTCCAATTGAAATTGCTTCCTGACCTATACCAGAAAACCATTTTGAAATTTTTCCTTGTCTTAGTAAAACAAGCATTTTTTCTTCAATCAATCTCGGTTTTAGCATAGATTGATAGAGCTTGATCAAAATCTCGTTATTTAGATCTGAAGTGTCGAAGTTCATTGGAATATTCATAGAAATAAATTGCACGCTAAATTAGAACTAAGAGTTGAAAAATCATACAATTATTTATTTCAAATTAGCACAAAAAAAATCCCTATCAATAAGGGATTTTCTAAAGTTATGTTGATTTTGATTAAAATATTATCTCTTTAAATATTTTATGCATCAACCTTTTCTTATCATTGATCACTTCTTCTAAAGATATAGACGTTTCTGTTCTTTTAATTCCGGGGATTTTATCAAGGCTAAAGATGATATCTTTTGCATGACGGGTATCTTTTGCCCTTAACTTACAAAAAATAGAAAATTTTCCAGTTGTTAAATGGGCAACAGTAATTTCGGGTATCTTTTCTATTTCCTTGACAACCTCAAATGTAGTTGAAGAATTTTCTAGAAAGATTCCTACATAGGCAATAAACGTGTAGCCCATTTTATTGTAGTCAACTGTAAGAGTAGAACCTTTGATCACTCCTTCTTCCTCCATCTTTTTTACACGAACATGTATAGTTCCTGCCGAAACCAATAAATTTTTGGCAATATCCGTAAACGGAGTTCTGGCATTTTCTATCAAAGCTTCGAGAATTTGATGATCGAGCTCATCCAACTTAAATTTTGACATAGTTTATTTTTAATTCAATTGCAAATATCATAAAAAAAATTAAATAAAAAACTTAAAATCGCAATTAATTCATTAAATAGGTATATTATCTACAATATACGACAAAACATTTTTCTCGGAATTGAATTTAAGTTTGTTTTTATCTACACTTTCTATGGCTATATTTGAAGAATACTTACTTAGATCTCCCATAAATGCGATGGTCGGTTCAAATTTAATGCTGGTGTTTTTTAGTTCTTCTTTCAATTGTATTCCAATATCTGTTATTTGGCCATTCAGTTGAACATTTCTAAGAATGATATCGAATAAATATTGTTGATTCTCAGGTATTGAAAAATAGCTTTCATAGGCAAAATGATTCAAACCATTAGTAATGCTATTCAAACCTTGAAGTATGCTGTAAAAAGTATATTTTCTCGAAACTTCACGTTGATAGTCATTAGGATAGTGTCCAGATTCAATTAAAACTGTAGGATAACCGGCTTTTTGAAAATTATCTCCTGTGGCTGTGGGATAAAATTCATCTGTGTACCTACCCAACTGATCAGGAATATAATGATCTAATAGTGACTTGATACCTGAAATGACCGACATGGTTACCTTTCTACTTTCCGTAATTTTTCGATCAATTTCTGTAGATGGGGCCAAGAAGGAAAGCGTGGCCGGTTTATTGTTATTGCCTACACTAAAAATAGTTCTTTGATCGTGGAGGTTAAAACAAAACCGGGGTTTAAAATTAGTCAACTCCTGATTTAAGATTTTACTTTCAGGAGCCCTTAAATCAACCGCATCTCTATTCAGATCAATTTTCTGAGCACTTAATCTCGTGTAAAGTTCAGCACCATCAGGGTTCAAAATAGGAATAAAATTAATCTGGCAATTCTCCATTATTAAATCACGAACATCTTTCAATTCACCCGGTTTCTCAATAAAACGAATCAAATCGAACATGGCTTTGGTTCCTGTACTTTCATTACCGTGCATTTGAGACCATATCAGGACTTTGTTCGTTCCAGAGCCGAATTCTATTTTTCTAATGGGTTTTCCCAAATGAGAATAACCAATGGTAACAACCTTAAACGGATGGATTAAACCAAAGATCATTGGATCGATATCCTCGGCTGTAATATACCTTCCCTTTATTGCTTTTTGAAAATTTTCCACGTACCAATTTTCAAGGGAACAAGTATCAATTTTTAGCATATTACAAATGTAAACCTTTTATATTTCACAATTGTAAAACACTAATCGCTATCAATATTTTACATATGTAAACTATTATAGGCTATTTATTGGAGCTTTAACTCTATCATTACCCAATACATAGTTATAAATATATTGATTATTATATATCAGTTACTTATGTTACTATACATAAACTAATCGTTTATTATTTAAACGCTAGTGCAAAT
>CAZWAN010000084.1:0-10532 GCA_964631875.1 uncultured Flavobacteriaceae bacterium | reverse complement strand
ACTAAAGCTGCTATAGACATAAGGGTTACAGTACCAAACCCAAACATGACCATATAAAGCGCACCATCAACAATATTACCAGATGCAATTGCACCGAAAACAGCCATGTAAACTAGTCCGCATGGTAATAAACCATTAAAGAAACCCATTAAAAAAAAAGACGAGAGATTCCTTCTCGGTAAATAATAGGCCATCTTTTGTTTAAGTATACTAACTAATTTATATAAGGTATGATTTGGTTTCTTGGTAAAATTTAGAAGTGTTGGGAAGAGTATTGCAAGGATCATAAGGATTCCTATAAGTATAGATAATCTTTGCTGGAATCCGGCTAAGTATAAACCTTTTCCAAATAAGCCAAATAAAACGCCAAAAAGACTATAGGTGATTAATCTTCCAATATGATAGAGGGATAATTGCCCCGCCATTTTAAGTTTATGGTCACGCGAAAGAGGCAATGCAAAAGCAATGGGTCCGCACATACCCAAACAATGAAAGCTACCCAAAAGCCCAAATATGAAAGCAGTATAAATCAAAAATTAGTAAAAAAGTGATTCTTTATATAAATAGGATTCTTTTCCATCGCTCCAATCAATTTTGATTTGCCATTTGCCTTGTACCAATTTATCATCACCAATTATCACTAGGTGATCTTTTAACTGAGAAATTGGCAAAATAAAATCTAAATTCTCATTAGACAAGCGTTTAAAACTAATTGTACCAGATATATCATTTTCAGGGATATTCTCAGGAAATTTAATTATTAAACCATTTCCATTATGGATTATTTTAATATTTTGAACAAGACTTTTGCCTTTTTTCTCCTTATCAATTTCTTGCTGATAGTGAATTTCTTCACCATAATAATCTTCAGTTATCAAATGATGGTTGTATTTATCAACTGCTGAGGCGCGGTAAACAAACTGTAAAATAAAAATCATAAAAAGTACCATGGCCACTACGACACCTGTACCCCAATTCCATTCAATTTTTTTCATATCTAGAGCCTTTATTACTTAATTACAGGAGACGGAAAGCTGGTTTTTGTGTCCTCTATCAAAACACCATTCGAATATACACCTATTTCTAGATTTTGATTTTCGATATCAGTTTTAGCCTTTTTAATGAACAAAGTTCTTTCTATCAAACCGTTTTTAGGGATATTCAGATCACCACCAATTACTTGAATACTTCCTTTTTGATCAATTAAGCCCAATTGAAGATTTTCAAACGCATTATTGGTTTTGTTCACAATTTTCACAGTATAAACATTTTGAATCGTATCTCCCTGAGTAGAATACATCTGTCCGGGTAAACGCAAAACCGTAGCTTCAACATCGTTCCTTGCAAAAACCAAAGTTACCAAAGCTATCAGCAAAATTGAGAGTACGATTATATAGCTCATGATACGAGGTGAAAATCGAAACTTTTCTTCTTTTGCAATGTTACTTTCAGATGCATATTTGATCAAGCCCGGCTCAAAATCTACCTTTTCCATCATTTCATCGCAGGCATCAATACAAGCAGTACAATTAATACACTCCAATTGAGTTCCATTTCTAATATCAATACCAGTTGGACAAACCAGGACACATTGCTTACAATCTATACAATCACCAAAACCTTGATTTTTACGGTCTTCACCTTTTCTAATCTTACTCCGCCCATTTTCATTTTCGCCTCTTCTGTAGTCATAAGCAACAACGATCGAATTATTATCGAGCATAACACCCTGCAACCTTCCATAAGGGCAAGCAATGATGCATACCTGTTCTCTAAACCATCCAAAAACCCATAAAAATACAAAGGTGAATACAATTAATTTGCTCAATGTGGCTAAATGGTTGAATGGCCCTTCCTTAATATGTTGTATTAGCACATCGCTACCGATGAGATAAGCGAGAAAAACATTGGCTATAATAAATGAGATCAGAAAAAAAATGATCCATTTGAGTGTTCTTTTCCAAATCTTTTCAGTATTCCATTCTTGCTTGGCCAGTTTAATTTGTTTACTTCTATCACCATCAATTAAGTATTCGACTTTTCTAAAAACCATTTCCATAAAAATAGTTTGTGGACAAATCCATCCGCAAAATATCCTACCAAAAATAACCGTAAACAAAATGATAAAGACAACTCCAAGTAACATGGAGAATACCAGAAGATAAAAATCTTGAGGCCAAAAAGGCTGTCCGAATATATTGAACTTCCGTTCTAAGACATTAAACAATAAAAATTGATTACCATTAATTTTAATGAAAGGGGATAGAAGGAAAAATGCCAATAAAAACCAACTGACAACTGTTCTGTAATTTGTGTATTTCCCTTTAGGTTTTTTTGGGTAAATAAAATTACGCTTACCCTCTTTACTTATCGTACCAATTGAGTCTCTAAAATTTTCCTTATTCTCTTGCATAAGAATCCACTTGAAAAGGCTGTTCTATGTATAAACAGAACAGCCTTCAATCTACTAACTAAAAAAATCAAAACAACAGTAATGCTTTTCGCGAAGATTGGTGAATTGCAATTACTGTTTAGTCCATATAATTTCTCCCTCGGCGGCTTTAGGGTTTGCAGGTGTTGTTCCCTGTAACGAGATTACATAGCTGGCAACCTGTTGCATTTCTTGGGCACTTAAAGATGCTTTCCATGATACCATTCCCTTACCAGATCTTCCACCTTCACTTATTGTATTATAAACATTTTCCATACCACCACCAAGGATCCAATGTTCATCGGTTAAATTTGGCCCAATACCACCCCCGCCATCTGCCATATGGCAAGCAACACAATAGGTGCCAAATGTTTTCTTTCCGGCTTCAAGACTTGCTGCATCGGTCAATAGTGATACATCAACTTTAAACAAGTCAGGATTAGCTTCTTTATAGGCTTCGATTTCCGCTTTTGCCTCAGCGATCTCTGTTTCTAATTCTTCGTATTGATTGTATTTTTCGCTATTAAAAAATACATTGATATAATAGAACGCACCAACTAAAATGGTAATGATAAACCCGGCTGTCCACCAAGGAGGCAATACATTATCCAATTCTTTGATACCGTCGTAATCATGATCAGTCATGATTTCTTCTTCGTTCTCAATATCTTTAGCTCTTGTTACAGATTGAACAAATTTTTTCCAACCTGAAATTTGATCGTTTTTACTCATCTTTATTTAATTAATCATTATCAAGGGGTAAACTACTTTTTTCTTCGATGCTCTCTTTGGGAATTCTAAAAGCATAAATTAGCATTACAGTGAAAACCAAAAAGAATAATAAAAGGGATATAATTGGATAAATCTCTATACCCACAATTGAATCGACATGATGTTTTATAAACTTAAGCATACCTTTAGTTTTGTGCGGTTTGTTCTGCTTTTATATCAGTTCCTAATCTTTGCAAATAAGCTATTAGTGCTACGATTTCTTTATCTTGAATATTCGCCTCTCCGTAATTCTTCACAAACTCTGGGTCTTGTCTCAAATTCTTTTCAACTTCCGCAGCTTGGCTTTGCAACAAATAAACGGCCTTGTCTAATTCGCCTTGTGTATAAGGAACGCCCAAAATTACCATAGCATTTACTTTGTTATTAGTTTGAGAAATATCAAGATCATTTTTAATCAACCAAGGATATTTTGGCATAATAGAACCTGGTGAAGTCAATTGAGGGTCTAACATATGATTAAAATGCCAGTTGTCATTATATTTTCCACCAACTCTATGCAAATCCGGACCTGTTCTTCTTGATCCCCATAAAAATGGATGGTCATAAACAAATTCTCCGGCTTTAGAATACTCTCCGTATCGTTCAACTTCAGAACGGAATGGCCTGATCATTTGTGAGTGACAGTTATTACAACCCTCCCGTATATAAATATCTCTTCCTTCTAATTCTAAAGGCGTATAGGGTTTTACCGAAGTGATCGTTGGTATATTTGATTTCACTACAATCATTGGAATAATTTCTATAACACCACCTATAATAATGGCAACTGTAGTCAAAATAGTAAATAGAATAGTTCTTCTTTCTAACCAACTATGCACAGTTTCTCCACTCATTCTTCTTGAAGATACTTCTTTAAGCGGCATAGCTTCTGCTAATTCATCTTCTACTGCCTGACCTTTGATTGCTGTTTTTACAACATTATAGCCCAATAAAATAAAACCTGTGAGGTATAGTGTACCACCAAATGCTCTAAGGGCATACATTGGCATTAATTGAGTTACTGTTTCAAGAAAATTCCCATAGACTAAAGTTCCATCCGGGTTAAATTGTTTCCACATAGAAGCCTGTGTAAATCCGGCTATATAAAGTGGGAGAGCATAGAACAGGATACCCATTGTGCCAATCCAGAAATGTACATTGGCCAATTTTTTAGAATACAATTCAGTTCTCCACAGTTTACCTGCTAACCAATAAGTGATACCTGCTGCCATAAAACCATTCCATGCCAAGGCACCAATATGAACGTGAGCAATGATCCAGTCTGTATAATGACCAATGGCGTTTAAATTTTTGAAAGAGAGCATAGGTCCTTCGAAAGTAGACATACCGTAACCGGTAATTGCCACTACAAAGAATTTTAGAATAGGATTCTCTCTAACTTTATCCCAAACACCTCTTAGGGTCAAAAGTCCATTGATCATACCTCCCCAAGATGGGAAAATTAACATAACAGAAAATACAGTTCCCAAATTTTGAGCCCATTCTGGTAGTGCAGTATATAATAAATGGTGAGGACCAGCCCATATATAAATGAAAATCAGGGACCAGAAATGTATAATTGAAAGTCTATAGGAATAGACAGGTCTGTTAGCTACTTTCGGAACAAAATAATACATTAAACCGAGAACTGGTGTGGTAAGGAAAAAAGCCACAGCATTATGTCCATACCACCATTGTACTAGGGCATCCTGAACTCCTGCATAAATAGAATAGCTTTTAAAACTTGAAACGGGTAATTCCAAATTGTTAAAAATATGTAGAACTGCAATTGTAACTATCGTGGCTATATAAAACCAAATTGCCACATAGATATGCCTTTGTCTTCTGATCAATATAGTACCAATTGTATTGATGGCAAAAACCACCCATATTAAAGTAATGGCAATATCTATAGGCCATTCGAGTTCTGCATACTCTTTCGAAGATGTTATACCCAGAGGTAAAGTAATCGCTGCGGCGACAATAATTAATTGCCAACCCCAAAAATGGATTTTACTCAAAACATCGCTAAACATTCTTGTTTTTAGCAAGCGTTGTAATGAATAATAAATACCCATAAAAATACTGTTCCCAACGAAAGCAAAAATTACCGCGTTAGTGTGCAGGGGCCTGAGTCTTCCAAAACTAAGCCAAGATATACCTTCCATATAATTTGGAAAAATAAAGAGAAAGGCTACCAGCAATCCTACGAGCATACCCACAACACCCCACAAAACTGTTGCGATAAGAAACATTTTTACGATCTTGTTGTCATAGTAAAATTGTTCTTTTTCCATAAATTGATAATATTAGATTGATTAATTTGAATTAGATTCTTCTTTTGATTTTTCTGATACCACTTCATCATCAAATAGCATCCTAACAGAAGGTGTATAAACATCATCATATTGACCACTTTTCACAGACTTGACAAACAAAATGAAAAACACAATAGCGATAATCAAGCTTGCAATGATAAGCATGAAAATGATATTCATTTAATGAATGATTTTTTTAGTTAATGCAAATAAACTATTATTAGAAAATTCAAACCATGATTTAAATCATTTTTTGGTAAAAATCATTAACAAAAGTTTAACGAAATCTAAATTAACAATTTTTTTGAAATAATATTAGTGGTCAAGGTGACAAATGTTACAACGGTTATAGAACTTAATGGCATTAATATAGCAGCTATGACAGGAGATAAGGACCCTAAAACAGCAAAATACATCCCAATAAGATTATAAAAAAATGAAATTATAAAACTAATTATGATAATGCGCATGGTTAATTTAGATAATCTTAAAAAGACGGGAAGTTGCTCAAATTTTGATGCATCTAGAATACCATCGCATGCAGGGGAGAAGACATTAATATTTTCAGAAATGGCAATGCCCACATTGCTTTGAGCTAACGCGCCGGCATCATTGAGGCCATCACCTAGCATCATAATATTTTTATCTTCTTCTTGTAACTTGTTAATATAGTTTAATTTATCTTCGGGTTTTTGGTTGAATAGTAATTCTGATTCTTTAGGTAAAAGAGAAGTTAAAAAAGGTTTTTCCCCTTCATTATCGCCAGATAAAATATTTATGTCATAAGACTCTGAAATAGTTTCAAATGTTTCTTTTATAGATTTTCTATAGGCATTTTTAAACACAAATTTTCCTTTCAACTCTTCGTCAATTTGTATAAAAATTTCTGTTAACAAACCATTGGTTTCATTTATATCTAAATAATTTGCAGAACCAATCCTTATAATAGTTTCATTAACAATTGCTTCTATACCCTTGCCGGGAATTTCGACAAAATTCTTAATTTGTTGCTCCTCAGATTTCGGTAAGTATTCGTAAAGTCTTCTGCTCAATGGATGATTTGACGACTTTAATATACTTTTTATATTTACCAAATCCGCTTTTGATAATTCATTTCCTGAATAGTAAATTTCAGATGTTTTATTGCTGGTTAGAGTTCCGGTCTTATCAAAAACAAGCGTATCTATTTTGGCGATATTTTCTATTATTTGTGCATTTTTTAAGTAAAATTTATTCTTTCCAAAAATACGCAGCATATTACCCAATGCAAAAGGGGCTGATAATGCCAAAGCACATGGGCAGGCAATAATTAAAATTGCAGAAACTACCTGAAAAGCCTTGCGAGGATCAATAGCATACCAGTAAATTCCGGCGAAGAGAGCAATGAGTAAAATGATGGCTGTAAAATATTTACTGATGGAATCTGTAATATTTTTTATGCTTTTCGTGTGTTGATCCTGGAAAATATTATTGCTCCATAATTGAGTTAAATAGGACTGCACAACAGTTTCAAGGGCCTCAATTTCTATGGCTCCATTTGTTTGTTTGCCGCCCGCAAATAATTTATCTCCTGAAATTTTTCTAACAGAATCAGATTCTCCTGTGACAAAACTGTAATCAATATGTCCGTTTCCATTTATTAAAATAGCATCAACGGGAATAATTTCTTCATTTCTAATTAATAACCTATCGCCTTTTTCTATTTCATTTACTACAATTGATTTATGACTTTGGTCTTTGTTTATTTTGGTAATGGCAATAGGGAAATAAGATTTATAATCTCTTTCGAAAGAAAGAAAATCATATGTTTTACTCTGGAAGAATTTCCCTAATAACAAGAAAAAAACCAAGCCGGATAAGCTGTCAAAATAACCCTGCCCTGTATTACTGAAGATTTCATAAGAACTTCTGAGAAAAAGAACTAGAATACCCAAAGAAATTGGAACATCTATATTTAAAATACCTTTTTTCAATCCGAGATAAGCTGAAACGAGATAATCTTTTGCCGAATATATGACTACAGGAACAGCGAAGGAAAACATAAGGATTCTAAAAAAGGGTTTGAATTTATTTAACCAAAATTCATCCATCTCGAAATACTCGGGAAAAGAAAGTAGCATAATATTACCGAAGGCAAATCCCGCAAGAGCTACTTGGTAAATTAAAGTTCTGTTGTGATTTTTAGTTGATTTGGAAGAATCTTCCAAACTAATATAGGGTTCGTAACCTATAGATGTCAATAACTCCACAATTTCTTTAAGTGAAACATCTTTGATTTTGAAAGTGACCCTCACTTCTTTTTTTGGAAAATTGACCAAAGTTGTTTTGACTCCTTTTTTTAGTTTGTCTAAATTTTCTAAGATCCAAATGCATGAACTGCAATGAATTGTGGGTATAAATAGATTTATTACTGCAGTTTCACCATTATTAAACTCTAAGAGTCTATCTGCAATCGACAAGTTGTCAAGATAATCATATTTACCTTGTATGTCAGAGGGTATAGTTCCTGGACTAGATTCAAGGTCATAATAATCGCAAAGATTATGCTGATTTAATATCTCATATACCGTTTTACAACCGTTACAACAGAAAAATTTGTCATCAATTTTTACCTCCTCCGATTCGCAAACGGTTCCACAGTGATAACATGGGGTGCCAGACATTTAATCAAAAATTAGCGACAAATTTCTTCGAAAATTGTGAGATAAAAAAATGATAAATGTCATATTTTCTTTATTTTTACCGAAATTCTAATGAACTTATGTCAGAAAATTGTGAGAAGTGCGCGATGCGTGAACTGAATTCCTTTAGCAAGGTTCCGGTAGAGGAATTAACCAAAGTAAATAAGAATAAAAAATCAATTCATATTAAAAAAGGCGAGGTTTTATTTGAAGAAGGAAGTACACTAAAAGGTGTCTATTGTCTTAAAAGTGGTAAATGTAAACTCACAAAACTTGCTCCTAATGGCCGTGAGCAAATAGTTAGATTTATAAAGAAAGGTGAGTTGATAGGTCATAGAACAATTTTAAGTGAAAGTGTGGCTCATTTAACCATTACGGCACTCGAAGATATGGATGTATGTTTTATTCCAAAAGGAGAAGTGTTAGAACTTTTTAGAAAGAATTATGAGTTTTCACTAGACCTTACCAAATCTCTATGTGATAATTTGGATGAAGCTAATAATTCCATTGCCAACATTGCACAAAAAAACGTAAAAGAAAGATTAGCAGAAATTATTTTATTTTTTGAACGTATTTTTGGCAAGGACAGTGAAGGCTTCATTAACGTAAATTTGACTAGAGAAGAAATTGCAAACGCCATAGGAACGGCAACAGAATCTACAATTAGACTGTTATCTGAGTTTAAGAAGGAGGGATATATACAACTTTCCGGCAAAAGGATAAAAATTCTAGATGCTCAAAAATTACAACACCTGACTGAAGGATATTAAAAAAGAGTGGTTAAACCACTCTTTTTTCTATTTGTACAATTGTTTCTTTAATAATTGAAATACATTCGAGCAACTCTTCTTTGTTCATCACTAAAGGAGGTGCCAATCGGATAATATTGCCGTGGGTAGGTTTAGCCAGTAGTCCATTTTCTTTTAGTTGTAAGCAAATTTCCCAGGCCAAGTCGTTTTCTTCGCTATTATCAATAACGATGGCATTCAACAAACCTTTACCTCTTACCAATTTTATTAATCGATGGTTTTTGGCGAATTCTGTTAATTCAGCTCTAAAAATTTCTCCTAAATATTGAGCGTTTTGAGCCAGATTTTCCTCGTCAATCACTTTTAATGCGGCAATAGCCACTGCACAGGCTAAAGGATTACCTCCAAAAGTTGATCCGTGCTGACCTGGTTTGATCACTTCCATCACTCTATTCGGAGCAAAAACTGCTGAAACTGGATATACACCTCCGGAAATCGCTTTACCTAAAATTAAAATATCAGGTTTGACGTTTTCATGATCTACGGCCAATAATTTACCTGTTCTGCCAATACCTGTTTGTACTTCATCAGCAATAAAAAGAACTTGATGCGCTTCACAGATCCTTTTAGTTTCTGATAAAAAACCATCATTTGGCACATAAACTCCAGCCTCTCCTTGAATTGGTTCTACCAAAAAACCAACCACATTGGGCTCCTTTTCCAATACTTCCTTCAGTGCATTCGGCGAGTTATAGGGTATTGAAATAAAACCTTCTGTAAAAGGTCCAAAATTTTTTCTCGCTGTTTCATCATTTGAAAATGATATGATGGTTGTTGTTCTGCCATGAAAATTATTTTGACAAACCACTAATTTAGCCATATCAGGAGTAATACCTCTTTTTTCATAACCGTATTTTCTGGCTATTTTAATAGCTGTTTCAACCGCTTCAGCACCTGTGTTCATCGGCAAAACTTTATCAAAACCAAAATATTCACAAACAAATTTTTCATAAAGACCTAAGATATCATTGTGAAATGCCCTGGAGGTTAAGGTTAGTTTTTTAGATTGTTCTAATAATGCATCTATTATTTTTGGATGACAATGTCCTTGATTCACGGCTGAATAAGCAGATAAAAAATCATAATAACGTTTTCCTTCAATATCCCAGACATAAACTCCGTCTCCCTTGTGCAATACGACAGGCAGCGGATGATAATTATGTGCTCCATATTCATTTTCTAGCAATATAGCTTCTTCGGAAGAAATCATTTGTTTTAACATAATCAATAATAGGTTTATACAAAAATAGGGTTTTCCAAGTTTAAAATGGTCAATTTTTTCTATTTTCACCTGATGAACTTCCTAGCCCATATTTATTTGTCTGATGATAATGAGAATATTCAATTAGGCAATTTTTTTGCCGACTCGGTAAAAGGAAAAAACTATTTAAATTATCCTTTAGAAATTCAAAAAGGAATATTATTACATAGATTTATTGATACTTTTACAGATGATCATGAAATGGTGAGAAAGAGCAAAAAAAGATTAGATCCTAAATACGGATTATATAAAGGAATAATA
>CAZWAN010000083.1:0-10771 GCA_964631875.1 uncultured Flavobacteriaceae bacterium | reverse complement strand
TATTATAGATTTTTTCTATATTATAAAATCATACGAATTATTTGTACCATTCAATCGATATTAACAAAAGTGAGGATAAGACTATCAATTTCTGTCAAGCCCTTTGGTAAAAATTGTATTTTAGAAAAAAATATCCAAAATTAATTTTATGATGAAAAATATTTATACGTTTTTCTTGAGTTTCACTTTTGTTTCTTTTGTCTTTTCACAGCAAAGTTTGATCCAAAATCCCTCCTTAAATTTCGATGGTTCAAAAATAGCTTTTGGGTTATATGGTGATATTTGGGTATCCGATGTGTCAGGAAATAAGGTAAAAAGGTTAACCGTTCACGAAAGTTATGATGGAAATCCTTTATGGAGTGAGGACGGCACCTTGATCGCTTTTCAGAGTGATAGGTATGACAATGATGATATTTTTATTATTCCTTCTGAGGGAGGTATACCAAAACGTCTTACTTTTCACTCTGCAAATGATGTGATTACTGATTTTGTGGGGAATACTGAGGTTTTATTTAATACTTCCAGGAACAATGTTCAGGTAGAAAGAGAGCCGCAGATTCAAACTGTTCTAGTGGATGGTGGTACTCCGGCTGATAAAATTAATTCTTTAGGATTTGACGGGGTACTTTCACCTGATAAAACAAAGCTCGCATTTGTGAAAGGGCATTGTAGGATAGAAAGAGAATCGTACAGAGGATCGGCGAACAGAGATATTTGGATCTATCATTTTAAAAATAAAACCTATACAAAAATTACAGACTTTCAAGGGAATGACTTTTATCCTCAATGGGGTGATAATGAGACAATTTATTATCAATCTTCTGAAAGCGGCAAGTACAACATTAGAAAAATAAAAATTGATACAACTGGAAAGAGGGTGGGTAATTCGGAGCTGGTCACAGATTTTTTGGATATGGGTATTTTCTCATATGATTTGAGTGGAAACGGAAAAAAATTGATCATCAACAGGGGTGATGAGGTTTGGTTGGTAGATGCCTTATCAAAAAATAAACAAAAATTAAGTTTGAACATTCAAGCTGATTTTGCGAGATATCCTATTGAAAGAAAAACTGTAACCGGAGAAATAGAAGAATTGGCAATTTCTCCAAACGGAGATTACACGGCTTTTGTAAACCGTGGCGAGATTTTTCTTACTGAAAATGACAAAGATAAAACTAGAGCTATTAATGTAACTCAGTCTGCATTCAGGGATAGAATGCCTGTCTGGCTCAATGATGAAATGCTTATTTATGTTTCGGATGAAACGGGAAACAATGAAATTTATGGACTGAGTTCTGCTGATGCTGACGAAAAGGATCTGTTCAAAACCTTAAAAAGACAAAAGAAACAATTGACAAGTACACCTCAGGAAGAAAGCGACCCTATAATTTCTCCTGACAAGAAGAAAATTGCATTCATACGAGGAAATGGCAAATTAGTGGTGGCAAGTATTTCTGCGTCAGGTCAAATTTCTAATGAAATCATTCTTTTAGATGGCTGGTCGAAGCCGAGCGGTTTAAGTTGGTCTCCTGATTCAAATTGGATAGCATATTCTGCTGATAATTTGGATTTTAATGAGGAAATATTTATTCAAAATATTGCTATAAATTCTAAGCCCATCAATGTTTCATTTCATCCTAAAAATGATGTGCTTCCAGTTTGGAGTCATGACGGTTCGAAATTGGGATTTACATCAAATCGAAATAATGGCGACTTTGATGTATGGTTTATTTGGCTAAAAAAGGAAGACTGGGAAAGAACAAAGGAAGATTGGGAAGAAATGGATAATAAGGATGATAAAGATGAAGAGGATAAGGAGGATAAAAATAAAGTGGAGAAAGTAATTCCTCTAAAAATTGATCTGGAAAATATACATGAAAGAAAGGTTCAGGTAACGGGATTTGCGGGTGGTGAGTTTCTCAGGGCTATATCAAAGGATGGGAAGACATTCTATTATAATTCAGAAAATGGAACTAGGGGGAATGTTAAGATTGAATCTGATTTATTTGAAATAAAATGGGATGGAAAGGATAAGAAGGAATTAACCTCGGGAGATAAAGAACCTAGAAATGTTAAAATAAATGACAAGTTTACTTATCTTTTTTTTACCTCTAAAGGAAAGTTAAATAATTTAAAACTTAAAGATCAAAAAACGGAATCTTTGCCGGTTTCGGGCACTATGGAAATCAATTATGGAATTGAATCGGAACAGATTTTCGAGGAAGCGTGGTCGGCAATAAATAACTCATTCTATGACCCTGACTTTCACGGGCAAGATTGGGATCATCTCAAAGAAGTATATAAACCTTTGGCAATGAAAGCGTCTACAAGGAGAGATTTTATGCAGGTATTTAATAGAATGCTCGGTCAGATAAATGCCAGTCATATGGGTATGTATCGAGAAGAACAGCGAGCAGATTTACAAAAGGATGAAACAGGAAAATTAGGTATTACTGTAAGCGAATTAGGAAATGGATCGGTCAAAGTAGAAAAAGTCACTCATATGATGCCGGCCGATAAAACCTCTAGTAAGCTTATTGTTGGAGATATCATAACCCACGTAAATGGACAGGAGTTGGTTAAAGGAATGAATTTTTACGAGTTATTTAATCATTTGGGAACTGAAAAAATATTTTTAGATGTAGTAGGTAAAAATGGTAAAAGAGAGGTAGTGATTAGGCCTATATCGAATGATCGAGATGAGAAATACCTCGATTGGGTTAAAGAAAGAAAGCGATTGACCGAAAATTATTCTAATGGTAAACTGGGTTACATCCATATTCAAGGGATGAATTGGGAGAGTTTTGAAGTTTTTGAACAGGAATTAGCCGTAGCTGGCGAAGGCAAGGAAGGAATCGTTATAGATGTTCGCTATAATGGTGGCGGTTGGACAACCGATTATTTGATGGCCGTATTGAACGTCAAACAACACGCTTATACGATACCGCGTGGCGCTGCTCAAAATATCAAGAATGATCATCAAAAATTCAGAGATCATTATCCATTTCATGAGAGATTGCCGCTGAGTTCTTGGACAAAACCATCCGTAGCGATTTGTAATCAGGCAAGTTATTCCAACGCTGAAATCTTTTCTCATGCCTATAAATCACTTGATTTGGGAGATTTAGTAGGTGTACCAACCTTTGGAGCGGTAATCTCTACTGGAGGAAGAACCTTGATCGATGGATCCTATGTCAGGATTCCATTTAGAGGTTGGTTTGTAAAAGAAAGTGGAGGAAATATGGAATACACTCCTGCTGTTCCGGATATTATTGTTGAAGATTTACCTGATAGTAAAGCAAAAGGTGAAGATCCTCAATTGAAAAGGGCTGTAGAATCTTTATTGATAAAAATTGGTAAGCCTTAGAATTGAATGCCTAAATTTCTTAAATCTTTCAAAAGTTTTTCCGGATTGATGAATTGAAGGGCATGAAATCCCATATCTTGGGCACCAATCACATTGTCTAAATTGTCATCAATAAAAACAGAATGATGAGGTAATACCTCATATCGATCCATTAAAATTTGGTAAATTTTTGGAAAAGGTTTACGTGTCAATTCTTTTCCGGAAACAACAATTCCTTCAAAAAGGTTGAGGAAGTCAAAACGCTCTAAGGCAACGGGAAAGGTTTCATTGCTCCAATTTGTTAAAGCGTAAAGTCTGTAATTTTCTTGAGACTTAAACTTTTGGAGTAAATTTACCGTTTCTTTTATGGGATCGCCCAGCATTTCCTGCCAACGGTCATAGAACAATTGAATGTATTTGGCTTGATCAGGGTGCTTTTGGATTAATTCTGAGGTTGCTAGTGCCAATGGTTTCCCGGCATCCTGGTTTACATTCCAATCAGGAGTACAAATATGATCCAGAAACCATTTGGATTTTTCAATGTCACCATCAAAAACTTTGTCATACAGATACCTTGGGCTCCAATCTATCAAGACTCCACCGAGATCAAAAACAATTGTATCAATAGTTGTTTTGGCCATTCGAGTGTTTTTATAATTCGTCTTCCAAAGGTTCATTACTCTGCATCAAAAATGCCTTTATAAAACCATCGATACCCCCATCCATTACGGCATCTACATTGGCAGTCTCATATGAGGTGCGAACATCTTTTACCAGTTTGTATGGATGCATTACGTAGTTTCTGATTTGTGAGCCAAAATCAATCTTCATTTTATTTGCCTCTATTGAATCTCTTTTCTCTCTCTGTTTTTGTAATTCAATTTCATAGAGTTGAGATTTGAGCATTTGCATGGCTTTTTCTCTATTTTCGAGTTGCGATCTAGTTTCTGAGTTGACAACCATTATACCACTAGGTTTATGTCTTAAAATCGCCTTTGTTTCTACTTTGTTTACATTTTGTCCGCCTGCGCCACTTGAACGTGCAAAATCCCAGGTAATATCACCGGGGTTAATGGTAATTTCTATGGAGTCATCAGCAAGCGGATATACATAGACCGATGCAAAACTCGTATGACGCTTGGCGTTACTATCAAAAGGAGAAATTCTTACCAATCGGTGAACACCATTTTCACTTTTAAGATAACCAAAGGCATATTCGCCATCAATTTCTAAAGTAACTGTTTTAATCCCAGCTACGTCACCTTCTTGATAATTGAGTTCTTTAATTTTGTATCCGTGCTTTTCTGCCCACATGATATACATTCTCATCAGCATCTGAGCCCAATCGCAACTCTCAGTACCACCAGCTCCAGAAGTGATTTGAATAACAGCGCTCAGATTATCACCTTCGTCAGACAGCATATTTCTGAATTCAAGGTCTTCAAGTAAATCAAAAGTATTGTCGTATGCTTTTTGAATTTCCGCTTCTGAAGATTCGCCGTCTTTAAAGAAATCATAAAATATGCCGAGTTCTTCAGTGAGTGAGACCAATTCTTGATAATCTTCCACCCATTTCTTTTTACCTCTCAATACCCGCATAAATGATTCTGCTTCTCTTGGATTATTCCAAAACTCAGGATCGGCAGCTTTTTCTTCATCATTACTTATTTCGATCTTTTTTTGATCTATTTGTAAATAATTTTTGAGTTTATCAACCCTTTCAGCAATATCTCTTATGTTTTCTTGTGTAATCATAGGTGCACAAAATTAATCTAAAAAAAATGAATTCAAATTTAAATTCTAGGGCTTATTTGTTAGTTTTATAGAAAATATAAGGTATGCATAAATTAAAGCTAATTTTTTACTTTCTTCTGACTGCTGGAATAATTACAGCACAATCTGTGGGAGATGAAAAAATTCAATTTAAAGGTCTTTTCGACTTTCAATATAATGGTAACGAAGACAAGGTTTTATTAGTTATTAAGAATGATCAGTTTGAAAAAGATTTTTTATATGTCAACGCCTTGGCTCAAGGTTTGGGCTCTAATGATATTGGTTTAGATCGCGGACAGTTAGGTGGAGGAGTAGTGGTAAGATGGATCAGAAAAGGTAATAAAGTTTTGTTGCTACAACCTAATTTAAATTACAGAGCTATTTCTCAAAATGAAGCTGAAAGAAATTCTGTGGAAGAGGCATTTGCCAAATCCGTATTGTTTGGTACTGAAATAAAGGAGGAGAAAAACGGCGAGGTGATGATAGACTTAACTGAATTTATTGTTCGAGATGCACATGGTGTAGCAGACAGGTTAGAATCGAATAAGCAAGGAAGTTACAGTTTAGACAAAAGTAAGTCTGCCATTCATTTGGATAGGACCAAAGCATTTCCTAAGAATGTAGAGTTTGAGGCCATGATAACACTGAAAGGTAAGCCAAAATCTTATGAAATTCGAAGCGTAAGTCCAGATGCTGAATCAATAACGGTATTTCAACATCATTCTTTTGTAGAATTACCCGATAATAATTATAAACCTAGAAAATATGATCCCAGATGTGGTTCTTGGGATGTTTCTTATTTTGATTATGCTACTCCCATCAATGAACCAATCAATCAAATGTTTATAACCAGGCATAGGTTAGAAAAGAAAAATCCGGACTCACAAAGATCGGAAGCCGTTGAGCCGATCGTATATTTTGTTGATAGAGGAGCACCGGATCTAATTAAGAATGCATTGATTGAGGGTGCAAGTTGGTGGAATCGAGCTTTTGAAGCAATTGGCTTTGAGAATGCCTTCCAAGTAAAAGTGTTACCTGAGGGTGCAGATCCGTTAGATTTAAGGTATAATGTAATTCAATGGGTTCATCGTTCAACAAGAGGCTGGAGCTATGGCAGTTCTATTGTTGATCCTCGAACCGGTGAAATTATCAAGGGACATGTAAGTTTAGGTTCTTTGCGAGTACGTCAGGATTATATGATCGCTCAGGGGTTACAAGCTCCTTTTGGCATTGGAAAGAATGATGATTTTGCCATGAAAATGGCATTGGCCAGAATTCGTCAACTATCAGCACATGAGGTAGGTCATACACTCGGTTTTTCACATAATTTTGCCGCAAGTACGAATGATCGATCTTCTGTAATGGATTATCCTCATCCATGGATAAAAGTAAAAAATAATGAATTGGATTTTTCTGAAGCCTATTCAACAGGTATTGGTGAGTGGGATAAAGTTACCGTAAATTATGCCTACCAAACATTTGGTGATCATGAGGAAGTAGAACTTCAAAAGATCCTAGATCATGCTTTTGAAAAAGGTTTCAGATATATTTCAGACAGTGATGCGCGTCCCCGGGGAAGCGCCCATGGCTATGCGCATTTATGGGACAATGGCAATGACCCTGTAAATGAACTTAGGAATGTTTTGGAAGTGCGAAAAATGGCGATCGATAGGTTTTGTTTGGATAATATTAAAGAAGGGCAACCCTACTCTGTGTTGGAAGATGTTTTTGTACCTGTATATTTCTATCATCGATATCAAACTGAGGCCGTTACAAAGATGGTGGGTGGTATGGATTATTCTTATGCTGTAAAAAATAATCATCAAGAAAATACGGCATTTTTGTCTCCAGAAGTTCAAAGGGCAGCCTTGCAGGAGGTATTAAGAACCATTGATATCAAGGAAATTGCCATTCCTACAACTTTATTAAATTTATTTCCTCCACGCGCCATGGGTTTTGGAAGAAATAGAGAAACATTTAAAAGCAATTTGGGATTAGCCTTTGACCCTTATGGAGCAGTGGCTACGGCTTCTCATTTTACCGTTTCCTTATTATTGCATCCAGAGCGTGTCAATCGTTTGATTGTGCAAAAAAGTCTTGATAAAAACCATTTAGGTTTAAATAATGTCTTGGATGAGCTTATCAAACAAACTTTTAAGGAAAGTTATAATTCCGGTTATGAAGAGGAGTTACAAGGGGTGGTAAATAGGGTCGTCCTGGAAGAATTATTTAGTCTTTCAACCAATGATGAATTATACATGGGAGCTCGTTCAATCGTCAATCAAAAAATTGGTGAAATTTCTAGAATTTTAGGAACAGTAAAATCAAAAGGAGACAAAGCGGAAGTTTTAAAGGAGTTTCAACGTATGATCAGTCAATACCAAAAAGATCCATCAAAATATAAAAAGGCTGAAATACCAAAAATGCCGGATGGCTCACCTTTAGGTTCATTTGAATAATAAGTAGTTATGGAAATAAATTTAATTAGTGATACGGTAACAAAACCAACCAAAGAAATGATTGCGGCCATGATGTCTGCAAAGGTGGGTGACGATGTGTTTAAAGCAGATCCAACTGTAATTGAATTACAAGAAAAATTGGCAAAGATGTTCGGAATGGAAGATGCACTTTTTTTTCCTTCTGGAACAATGGCCAACCAAACGGCCATAAAAATTCACACCAATCCGGCAGATCAATTGATTTGCGACAAATGGGCACATGTATTCAATTATGAAGGTGGAGGTGCTGCATTTAATTCTGGTGTTTCTTGTAGTTTAATTGATGGAAATAGGGGGATGTTTCAGGCAGAGCAGGTCAAAAATGTAATTCATGATCCCGAGAATATCCATATTCCGGAAACCACTTTGGTGGCAGTTGAAAATACAACAAATAAGGGTGGAGGCGCTTGTTGGGATTTTAATGAATTAATAAAGATCAAAGAGGTTTGTAAAGAATTCAATATGGCTTATCATCTAGATGGTGCTCGGTTGTTTAATGCTATGGTCGAAAAAATGGAAACTCCTAAAGCCTATGGAGCGTTATTTGATACCATTTCTATTTGTCTTTCAAAAGGTTTAGGTGCTCCCGTGGGTTCAGTACTATTAGGATCTAAAGCACATATTAAAAAAGCACTCAGAATTAGAAAACTATTCGGAGGTGCTATGCGGCAATCAGGCTATTTGGCTGCTGCCGGAATTTATGCATTAGATCATCACATCAATAGATTAAAAGAAGACCATATCAGAGCTAAGAAAATTGGTCGGATCTTAGCTGGATTGACTTATGTAATAAAGACAGAGGAGATTGAAACCAATATTGTTATCTTCAATCTCGATAAATCAGTTGAAGAAAAGGAATTTATTGCATTCTTGAATAAACATAACATTTACCTCATCAGTATGGGTGAGGGTAAACTAAGGTTGGTCACACATCTCGATTTTACTGATGAAATGTTGGCTAAATTAGAGCAAGTACTGAAAAAATTCAATAAATAAAGGAAATAAAATGAAAAATAAAAACAACATAAAGATCGTAATCACTTTACTACTTATTTTGATTGGCGTTGATATGGAGGCACAAATAGATAGCCAGAAAATGAATGTTGATGATTACTTGTATAAAATTGCCAGTGCACCCTCAGCCAATAATATAGAAAAGGACATAGTGAAGCTAGTCAATTTTGGCACAAGACATACCCTTTCGGATACCGTCTCTAATACACGTGGTATTGGAGCAGCAAGAAGATCTATCAAAACGAGTTTTGATCAGATTTCAAAAGATTGTGGAAATTGTTTGGAAGTTTCATTTCACAGAAGTTTGGCAAAAGCTGATAATAGAAGAATTACCAAAGATACATGGATCGTAAATGTGTTAGCTGTACAAAAAGGAACGCTATATCCTAATAGGTATGTCATTATGTCTGGAGACATTGATTCTCGTGTGAGTGATGAAAATAATTTTACGAGTGATTCACCGGGTGCTAATGATAATGCTTCTGGAATGGCCGGAACCATTGAAGCAGCTAGGATTTTATCTCAATATAAGTTTCCTGTATCTATTATTTTTGTGGGATTATCCGGTGAAGAACAAGGTCTTTACGGAGGAAAATTTCTTGCAGAGACCTTTAAGGAAAAAGGTTATGAGATTATTGGAGTTCTCAATAATGATATGATCGGTAATATTGAAGGTGTTGACGGAGTTATTGAAAACAATAGCTTCAGGATTTTCTCTGAAGCCATATCTATGAATTTAACTGAGCAGCAAAGAAATGCCATGCGTTTTTATGGAGGAGAAGTCGATGGTCCATCGAGACAATTGGCTAGATACATTGCAGCTTTAACCCAAAAATATATGACAAATTTGGAACCAATTATGATATATAGATTGGATAGATTTGGTAGAGGGGGGCATCATAGGCCTTTTAATGATGCTGGTTTTCCCGGAGTTCGAATAATGGAGACTCATGAAAATTATAATCGCCAACACCAAGATATTCGAGTTGAAAATGGTATTTCTTATGGAGATGTAATTGAAGGTGTAAATTTTGATTACGCTTCTAAGTTAACTGGGGTCAATGCTATTACACTTGCGGCATTGGCAAGTGCTCCTGAACAACCTAAAAATGTAAAGATAAAGGGAGCTGTTGAGTCATCAGCCAAACTAAGTTGGGACCTGAGTAGTGATAAACATTTAAAGGGTTATAAGGTTTACTGGAGAAAAACAACTGAGGCTACCTGGAATACCAGTAAATATGTAGGTAAAGTAGCTTCTTATGATTTCAAAAATCTTGTTATTGATAATTATTTGTTTGGCGTGGCTAGTGTGGCTCAAAACGGAGCAGAAAGTGTTGTTGTGTTTCCGGGGAATTGATCTGTAATGTTTGAGTTGGTTTACGACCAATAATTCAAAATGAATTTAAATGAAAAAAATAATTTTTGTTTTTATGTGTTTTGCTTTTTCACTTAATTTGGCGGCGCAGAAAACTAATTTAAAAAATATGGATAAAAAAGAAACCGCAATTTTTGGAAATGGATGCTTTTGGTGTACAGAAGCTATTTTTATGCAATTAAAAGGCGTTGAATCTGTTCTTCCAGGTTATTCAGGAGGAAAGATAAAAAACCCCAGCTACAAGGAGGTATGTACAGGAAATACTGGTCATGCTGAGGTTATTCAGATTATATATGATCCTAAAATCATTAGTTACAGAGAATTGCTGGAAGTGTTTTTCTATACACATGACCCTACAACTTTGAACAGACAAGGTAATGATGTTGGGACCCAATACAGATCTGCCATTTTTTATAATAGTAAGAACCAAAAGGCCGATGCTGAGTTAATTATTAATCAATTAGAGGCTGAAGGGGTTTATGATAAAAAGATTGTGACAGAGATTACTGCTTTTGACATTTTTTATCCGGCAGAAGATTACCATCAAAATTATTACAATAACAATAAAGATCAGCCCTACTGCCGTGCTGTCATCAATCCTAAATTGGATAAATTTGTCAAAAAATATCAGGCAAAACTAAAATAAAGAATGAGTTATTTTGACAAAGATTTTTCTAAGCATCAACTACTTATTATTGGTTTGCTTTTTGATTTAGTTGGTATGATATCTTATGTTTTTCCTCCAATAGATATTGTATGGGCTCC
>CAZWAN010000082.1:0-10913 GCA_964631875.1 uncultured Flavobacteriaceae bacterium | reverse complement strand
GCAGATTGGAACGAACCATTGAAAGTGGTGGGGAGTCGCTCTCATATGAACGATGCTACTGCCAACTATGTTAAAACACTTTCAGAAGAATTCGCCACCGAAATCGTTTCCAAAGGAAGTTCTTTAAAATTTTGTTTGGTAGCTGAAGGAAAGGCGCATGTGTATCCACGTTTTGCACCAACCATGGAATGGGATACTGCCGCCGGCCAGGCCATCTGTGAATCGGTTGGATTGGAAGTGATAGATCAAAGCACCCAGAAACCGATGCGTTACAACAAAGAAAATCTATTGAATCCGTTTTTCTTGGTGCGTTCACTATGAAACCCAATTCGCATTTAAGACATATCACCAAATCGATTACCTGGCGTATCTTGGGTACTTTAGATACGATTCTGTTGTCATGGCTCATCACGGGTAATGCTATGACAGGGCTAAAAATTGGTTTTGCGGAAATCATTACCAAAATGATTCTGTACTATTTGCACGAACGCCTTTGGTTTAGAATAAACATTACAAAAGATGGGGAAGTCTTGGCCAGTAGGAAAAGACACCTAGCCAAAACATTTACGTGGCGTTTTATAGGATCTACAGACACCATGATCATATCTTGGGTGATTTCAGGCAACCCATTTACAGGATTAAAGATTAGCTTTGCAGAGTTGATTACCAAAATGTTACTTTACTATTTGCACGAACGTATGTGGTATAAAATAGATTTTGGTTTGGAACGCCGTCGAATAAAAAAGCAAAATGAAAAACATCATTCCGCATAATTTTCATCTCGGAAAAGAGGAAAGAAACCAACACAAGGGGCATGGTTCCTTTTTGATTTGGTTTACAGGGCTGTCCGGATCTGGAAAATCTACCATAGCCAATGCTTTGGAGGTATACCTGTATCAACAGGGAATTCATACCTATATTTTAGATGGGGATAACGTTCGAAAAGGATTGAACAACAATCTTAGTTTTTCCCCTGAAGATAGAACCGAGAACATACGACGCATAGCAGAAGTTGCTAATTTGATGGTGGACGCAGGTATGGTAGTTCTATCGGCCTTTGTTTCTCCTTATAAAAAAGACCGAGAAGGTATCCGAACGATAGTAGGTCCAGAAAATTTTGTAGAAGTATTTGTCAATACGCCTTTAGAGGAATGCGAACGAAGGGATGTGAAGGGATTGTATGCCAAGGCGCGGGCAGGAGAGATAAAAGATTTCACTGGAATCAACGCGCCCTATGAAGCACCGGATTGCCCAGATGTTGAGATAGATACAACCAAAACATCCGTTGAAGAATCGGTGGAAATTATTTTCAAAAAAATAGCACATAAACTACTTTTGAAACATGAGTAAGTATTATTTAAATTATTTGGATGAATTGGAATCGGAAGCCATCTACATCTTGCGTGAGGTGTGGGCCCAATTCCAGAATCCAGTAATCCTGTTTTCAGGAGGAAAGGATAGCATCGTGGTTACGCATTTGGCGAAAAAGGCATTCTATCCTTCGAAAATTCCTTTTGCGTTGATGCATGTAGATACCGGCCACAACTTTCCGGAAACGATAAAATTTCGTGACGATTTGATAGACGAATTAGGCGTTCGCTTGATCGTAGGATCGGTGCAGGAATCTATCGATAAAGGAAGGGTAGCGGAGGAACGAGGTAAGAATGCAACCAGAAATGCACTTCAAATTACCACCCTTCTCGATGCAATCGAAGAACATAAGGTGGATTGTGCTATTGGTGGCGGCCGACGAGACGAGGAAAAGGCGCGTGCGAAGGAACGCTTTTTCTCCCATCGAGATGATTTTGGTCAATGGGATCCCAAAAACCAACGTCCGGAATTATGGAATATTTTAAACGGTAAACACTTCGAAGGTGAGCATTTTAGAGCTTTTCCGATCAGTAACTGGACCGAAATGGATGTATGGAATTACATCCTACGAGAGAATATTAAAATCCCTTCACTCTACTACGCTCATGAACGCGAAGTGGTATGGCGTAACGAATCCTGGATTCCTGTTTCGGAGTATTTGATTATGGAGGAAGAGGAAACTACCCATACCAAAAAGATACGTTTCAGGACGTTGGGCGACATCACCATTACCGGAGGAATAGAAAGTGATGCTGATACCCTTGAAAAAATCGTAGCGGAAGTGGCCGCCATGCGACAGACAGAACGTGGTAACCGAAGTGATGACAAACGAAGTGAGACTTCGATGGAGGATAGAAAACGTCAGGGATATTTTTAAAAAAGAACAATGCAATTAGATAACAATCAATTATTACGATTTACTACGGCTGGTAGTGTTGATGATGGGAAAAGCACCCTTATCGGTCGTTTATTATACGATTCAAAGGCTATATTTGAAGACCAATTAAAGGCCGTTGAAAATACAAGTAAGCGAAAAGGACTTGAAGGAGTGGACTTGGCCCTATTTACAGATGGATTAAGAGATGAACGGGAGCAGGGGATTACCATCGATGTTGCCTATAGGTATTTCACTACACCAAAAAGAAAATTCATTATTGCCGATACCCCAGGTCACATCCAATATACCAGAAACATGGTTACGGGCGCATCAACTGCCAATGCTGCTTTGATATTGGTGGATGCCCGAAACGGTGTTATTGAGCAAACCAAGCGTCATGCATTTATCGCTTCCTTGTTACAGATTCCACACATCATTGTGTGCATCAATAAGATGGATTTGGTAGACTATAGTGAGAAGGTGTATGAAACCATCATTTCCCAATTTGAAGAGTTCTCCTCCAAATTGTATGTAAAAGACATTCGCTTCTTGCCCATTAGCGCCTTGAACGGAGACAATGTGGTAAATAGAAGTGAAAATATGCCTTGGTACCAAGGGGCACCTTTGTTGCACACCTTGGAACATATGCACATTAGCAGTGATTTGAATAAGATTGATGCCCGTTTTCCAGTGCAAACAGTGTTGCGTCCGCAACGTGAGGGCTTCATCGATTATAGAGGCTATGCCGGTCGTGTTGCCAGTGGTATCTTCAGACCTGGCGATGATATAGTCATCCTACCTTCCGGTTTTACTTCAAAAATTAAATCGATTGACACCTACGATGGCACCGTTGAAGAAGCCTATGCACCTATGTCGGTAGCCATTTCTTTGGAAGATGATATCGATATCAGCAGGGGGGATATGATTGTACGTGCCAACAATAGGCCCGAGAGTTCTCAAGAATTTGATGCCATGTTGTGCTGGTTGAACAACCAACCTGCCCGTCCACGAGCTAAATACACCATTCTGCACACCTCCAATGAGCAAAAAGCCATGATCAAGGAAGTGGTGTACAAGATAGATATCAACACCTATAATCGGGATGAGGACGACAAGGATTTGAATATGAACGATATTGCACGTATTAAAGTTCGAACTACCCGTCCGTTAATGATTGACGAATACCGTGACAATCGCATTACTGGAAGTTTTGTATTGGTGGATGATGCCACGCATGAGACCGTCGCGGCGGGGATGATATTGTAGGGGAACTAAGGTTTTATAACTCCCGTTTTAATTCTGAATTTTGATGAGGGCGCTTCGGTAAATACCAAATTCTGAAACTTTTTGGATTTCTTATTTAATGGTTCGAGTCGACTGGCGGAATTGAAAATCATGTCGTCAAGTATCACTTGATAAAACCGGTTTTTATTGTGTTTGGAAAAGAATGATATTCTGGACGGAATATAAAAATCCATGTATCCCAGATGTTCCAAAAATTCCAATAGTCCCGCCTGGTTTTCTACTTCAGGATTATATTCAAAAGCAATAATAGGAAGGGTTTCTTTAATAGTTTCTTTTAATCCACTGAGTGCCATTAATTCATGTCCTTCAATGTCAATTTTAATAAAGCTAATGGGAATGTCAACTATATCATCACCCTTTTTAATTTCAATCTCTTCAGAATATTCCTGATTTTCATTTAAGCTGGCCTTTCCATAATTTCTTTCCGAGAAGCTAAGTAATTTCTTTCCCGACATATCAGAAAGGCCGAAAGGAAATACAGTTACATTTTCAACTCCTGAAGTGTTTATTATCAATAATTGACGTGCTAAAGTAAGGGGTTCAAAGGCGAGTACTTTATTGAATAATTCGGAAAGAAATACAGTGTGGTTGCCAATATTTGCTCCGATATCAAGCGCATTGTAGTTTTTCGTATCAAAATCGAAAATTGTTGAAATCAACTTAATTTCTTTCGCTTCATACATTCCATAGGCCATAATTTCATCGCCAATGAAATCATTGGAGATTACTTTTAGTTTTGGAGCTTTTGCATTATTTGATCGATTCCTTCCTAGAATCCATCTTACAACATGTCTATCGAACAAATTATATTGGATTTGATTCAGTATTTAAAAATACTAAATTATTCAGTCATGTATTGCCGATAGTTTTTGATGAAAGCCCTATTGAAAGTTGTACATTCGCGAGAAAGAAGCCGGACAATGATTTCTGTGGTAATGCCATTATACAATAAGAAAGCCTATGTTGGGGAAGCGATCCGATCTGTCTTGGAGCAAAGTTTTACAAACTGGGAGCTTATTGTGGTTAATGACGGTAGTACGGATACTTCGGAAGCGATAGTTTTAGGTTTCGATGATTCAAGAATTCGATTGGTTTCCCAAGGCAATTTGGGGGTTTCTTCAGCCAGAAACCGAGGTGTGAATGAAGCGAACTTTGAGTGGGTGGCTTTTTTGGATGCAGATGACTTTTGGGAATCAAAATTTTTGGAAACAGTAGTCGAACTTATCCCGAATCATCCCACGAAGCACCTTTTTGCAACTGGACGAAATCATCTGTTCTCCAATAGAAAGGTAAGATATAGCCATCCGTTTTTGCCTAATGAGGGTCAAACTGTAATTCTTGATTATATTGAAGCAATTGGCAGGGGAGGACTACCTCCAATTAATTCTTCTAATGTGGTTATTCGGAGGGATTTACTCAAGGAAAGTGGTGGGTTTAAGGAAGAAATGAGAGCTCATGAAGATCATGATTTATGGCTGCGATTAAGTGCTGATAATGATATAGTTTTCATTAATGAAGCTTTGTCCAACTATAGAAAAAGAGATAACTTTAAAAGAAGGGCATTTACTGCAACTGATTTCATTATTTACTTAAGAACCATGCAAAATGTTTTTTCTACTATCAGTAGGGAACGAAAACATTATCTGAAGCAATATAGCAATAGATTTATTCTTTGGAGTTTTTGGAAAAATAGAGAGGGTTATTCACCTGTTGAAAAAAAAGGGATAATTCATTATTCCAAAGGTCTGATTTCCTTGCCTAGCTACTGGATTCTTTGGATATTGTATCGATTCTGAATCCGAAATTTTGGCAAATAGAAAGGTAAATTTATTTCTAGTGGGTGCTATGCGTGCAGGTACGACCTCATTGGTCGATTTGCTGTCCAAGCATCCGGATATTTATGTGCCTCCGATTAAAGAACCAAACTTTTTTACAGAAGACCTACCCAAGGAATTGTATAGTCCACCAAAAAACTTTTCCATTGATCGTTATTTTGAAAAAGATTTTCCCAATAAGCGTTTACACATAGCACATATTAAAAAGAAAGAGCATTACGAAAAACTATACTCTGGGGTCAAGAATGAAAAATACCTATTGGATGCGAGTACGGCTTATTTGCATGCCCCAGGTGTCGCCCAGCGGATTTATGAGTACAATCCGGAGGCGAAGATTATTGTGCTTTTGAGGGATCCAATGGATAGATTAATTAGTCATCTAGCTATGGACATGGGACTGGGGCAAATAAGCAAAAACGTGGATACAATTATCAATGAAGAAATTCATCAATTTAGAAATAACAACTTGTTATGGTATTCTCATCTTAATTTTAGTTTTTATCAAAGAAATATTATTTCTTTTAGGGATTTGTTTGCAGAGAGCTTGACATTAAGATTTGAAGACTTGAGTTTGGATAATGATAAAATCTTTGAGCAACTGAATCAATTTTTACATGTAAAGTTCTTTACATCTAAAAAAATCCCTAAACTAAATTCAATGAGAAAATCATTTCTGGGCAATAGTTTCAACAGATTCTATCAGAATCATTTAAAGAATAGTATTAAAACGTTCATGTCAGACAAAAGTCGACAGACAATCTTTAAAATAATTACGTCGTCAAGAAAAAGTGAACTGAACCTACAAATTGAGACAAAGAAGCACTTGAAAAGGGTATTTTCAAACGAACATAATTGGCTTAAATCGAATCCTTATTAAACTCATGTGTGTGCAATTAGATGAGTACAAAAAGAAATACAATTTTGAATGTGTTTTGGTCACTATTAAATAAGTTCAGTACCCAAGGACTGAACTTTCTAATTATAGTTATACTAACCCGAAAAATTATGCCTTCAGAGTTTGGCCTGATGGGAATGATATATGTTTTCATTGGTGTTGGGGTTGTATTAATTGAGGGCGGACTAACAGAGTCCATTGTTCGAACACAAAAGACTAATCAAGAGGACTATTCTTCTGTATTTTATTTGAATTGCATTTTAAGTATTCTTATGTATGTAGTTCTTTATTCAATAGCCCCAAATATTTCAGAATTTTATGATGAACCCAGATTAACAAGCATTGTAAGAATCTTTGGTTTGACATTTATAATTTCCGCACTTTCGGCTGTTCAAAATGCCATACTCGTCAAAAAAATGGAATTTAGAAAAGAACTATTTATTGTGGTACCCTCCTTGATTATTGGAGGTTCTGTAGGAGTTTTGATGGCTTATTTTGAATTTGGCGTATGGAGTTTGGTGGCTATGGCTTTAATGAAATCTTTAGTGATGACGTTATTACTATGGTTTTTTAGTGATTGGCGCCCTTCAAAGGTGTTTGATTTTGTAAAACTTAAACTTCATTTTAAGTTTGGTTCGCGATTGGTTTTCATGGAAGTTGTCAATAATATTTTCGCAAATATTTATGGTGTTTTTATCGGAAAGAATTTTTCAGCATCTGATGTTGGGTTTTATACACAAGGAAATACTCTAAGACAAGTCCCGGTCTCCAACATATACGGGGCAATAAGTAAAGTAGCCTATCCTTTATTGTCTCGTTATCAAAATGATGAACAAAAACTTCAATCTTATTATAAGAGAATTTATTTGTTTACAATTTTCCTACTGACTCCGATAATGCTGGTGATTTTTCTGTATGCTTCAGAAATTATTATGATTTTATTTACAGAGAAGTGGTTGCCGGCACTACCATATTTAAAAATACTATGTTTTGCGGGAATATTACACCCAATGGTGGTCTTTAACATGTTGTTGTTTAAGGTAAAAGGAAGGAGTGACCTTTATTTGAACCTTGGATTGATGAACAAGCTCTTTTTAATAATTGGTATTTTTTCTACATACCGAATAGGCATTGAAGCACTACTCTGGAGTCAGGTAGTTGCCTTCTTGTTTTCCGCACTAATCAATGCGGTGTTTCTCGATAAATTATTGAACTATTCCCTTCAAGACCAGTTAAAAGATTTAGCTCCAATAGTTTTATTAAATACTATAACATGCTCAGCACTATTTTTTATGCAAAACTATATTGATTTTTCCTTTGGTATTTTGGTTGATTTAACCATCGGAATTATCTTTTTTAGTGTTATTTATATTGGTTTAAGTCTACTATTCAGGGTAAAACAAATCATAGAAATTTATCAAATGATACAGAATAGGAGGATTATATAATTTTCTTGGCATTATGATAGTAAAAAAAATTAATAGGAAGTTGTGGTCAATGTATGCGACTATGCTTTTTGGGAATAGGATTCATGTTTTTGGGAAATTTAAACTAGGAAATCGTAAGAACATTACTATTGGGAAGAATTCCAAAATAAACTATGATGTATATATTTTAGGTAGACATAATGTGATAATTGGTGAAAGGGTCACGCTATCGGCGCGAGTTATGATTTTCGATAGTGGTTTAGATATAACTAGTCTTGGCACCACTTCCAATGTCCCACATATTGAATCCTTTGTTCGAATAGAAGATGATGTATGGATAGGTGCCGGGGCGATAATTTTACCTGGAGTAACAATCCAAAGAAACAGCGTTGTAGCGGCAGGAAGCATCGTGACTAAAGATGTGCCCTCATTTACCATTGTTGGAGGTAACCCTGCAAAAATTTTAAAGCAAATATCTCCTGAGGAATGATTCGGTTTATTATGGAATTTATTTGAGTTTTTTATTTGGAGATCGTTTTGTAAAACTATTTATGGCAAAAAGTATTCTATATGTTAGCTATACAGGAATGATGGAGCCGCTCGGGCAGTCGCAAGTGGCAAGTTATGTCAAATCTATGTCAACTGAATATAATTTCATTATAGTAAGCTTAGAAAAGCCCGAGGATTTCTTAAAAAAAAATATTGTTGAAGAGACTCAAAAGGATTTTAAAAAATTCGGTATTGAATGGATCCCGATAGCATATAAATTTGGAATAAAAGGACACATTTCAAATTTTTATTATATGGCTCAAGCAATTGATCGAATAATTTCAATTCATAACATTAAATTGGTTCATTGTAGGAGTTATTTGCCAACCTTGATTATTTATTTAATTCAAAAGCGTAAAAGGAAAAGTAAGCGCGTCCCTTATCTATTTGATACAAGAGGATTTTGGGTAGATGAGAGGGCAGATATTGGAGAATGGAAAAGGGGCTCCATTTTATACCGACTTTTTAAGAGATTAGAGAGGCGATTATATCTAAATGCTCATTACGTAGTAATGTTATCCGAAAAATCCATAGAGATCATTCAGGAAAATAAACTTTTCGAAGGTGGAAATAAGATTCGAAATATCAGTTGTATTCCCACATGTACAAACCTAAAACTATTTCATACTGACATAAATTCAAAAACTTTAAAAAGGGAGAGTCCTTTAATAGTTGGCTATGTTGGGAACGTTATTAGTTGGTATGATTTTGATTCAACTATACAGGTTGTCAAAAAAATTGCAGAGATAAAACCAATTGAGTTTAGGATATATAATAGTGGGCAACATGATTACATACATAAATTGCTTTCACAATATGAGGTTACAGCAACAGTGGAACGGGTTCCATTTGATAGTATTCCTGAGAAATTAAGAGAATTGGACATATCTGTTTTTTTTATTAAACCTTTTTTTTCGAAGCAAGCCTCAGCTGCCACTAAATTAGGAGAATTATTGGCCTCAGGTGTTTCTGTAATTACGAATGGAAATGTAGGGGACCATCAAAAACTACTTGAATCTTCGGGAGCTGGATGGATAATGGATCCGGGGGAAATTGAAACTACTGATTTCAACGAAGTAATTTTAAAATTAGTAAATCCCCAAACCATTTTAAGTTGTCAAGAATTGGCCTTATCTTATTTTTCATTGGAGGAGGGGGTCAACAATTATTTGAGAATATATAAGGAATTTTCTTTATGAGATTGACTTATTTCACCAAATATTCGAGAAAAGGAGCGAGTAGTCGGCTACGAAGTTTTCAATACGAACCATATTTATATAAACTTGGGGTGATTCCTGTCTTTTACCCGTTATTCACAGACTCTTATATCGAGGCAATTTACAATCATAAGGTTCCATTGTTGTCGATTATTGGAGCTTATTTGAAGAGAATGTGGAGATTGATCAAATTGGATAGGCATGAATTTCTGTTCATTGAAAAGGAACTCTTTCCTTTTATGCCATTCTTCATCGAACGAATGTTTTATAAAAAAGGGCAAAAATTAGTTTTGGATTATGACGACGCCATTTTTCATAACTACGATCAAAATAAAAACGGGATTGTTAAATTTTTTCTGAAAAAGAAAATCGATAAACTAATGTCAATTAGTGATCTCGTTATAGTTTGTAATGAATATTTAAAAAGTAGGGCTGTAAAAGCTGGTGCAAGGAAAGTTGTGGTAATTCCGACTGTAGTTGATTTAAATCATTATGAAAGAAAAAATGAACCCGTTGGGGGTCGGGAGATAATTATTGGTTGGATAGGCTCTCCAACGACTTTTAGTTATTTAAAAAACATTCATTATGTACTGGAAAGAGCTGTAAATGAACTAGGAGTTGTCCTACATATAATTGGGGCTAAAGAGAGTTTAGGGATTGAAGAAAATGTCCGCTATTTTGAGTGGAGTGAACAAACCGAATCCACCTTAATACATAAAATTGATATTGGTTTAATGCCATTGGAAAATTCGTCCTGGGCACGAGGGAAATGTGCTTATAAATTAATCCAATATATGGTTTGCGGCAAGCCAGTAATTGCTAGTCCCGTTGGAATGAACAAGATAGTGGTTAGGAATGGAGTAAATGGCTTTTTAGCTGATTCCAACGATGAATGGTTTGAAGCTATTAGAACTTATGTTAATAACAAAGAACTTATTACCGTTCATGGTTTGAATGGATTTGAAAGAGTTGAAAAGGACTTTAATTTAAATGTTTGTTCCTCCCAATTATATAAAGCATTGAGTATAATTAATAACGAGAATCATGCTTCTTGATGCCTCTATTTCCATACTAATAATCCTGTTTGGCTTTTGGACCCCACGTTTTGTAGATACTTGGTTAAACAAAAACGACAAACGAATATTGTCGGCTTTATGGATGTACCACCTTTTGATTTCCTTGGTTTATGTTTGGTATGTGAATACGATTGGTGGCGATGCAATGGAATACTGGATGCACGTAAAGCAGAATATAAATACTGAGTTTTCAGATTTTGTCGCTATTGGAATTGGGACTAATTTTATGAATGTCCTCAATTATTTGCCGAGTAGGATTTTAGATTTAAGTTTTATAACTGGCAGTTTAATTTATACCTTAATCGGGTTTTTAGGTATTTTATTTTTATTGAAGTAATTGTGAATGGGAGTTTATTTATGA
>CAZWAN010000081.1:0-11167 GCA_964631875.1 uncultured Flavobacteriaceae bacterium | reverse complement strand
CACTTAAACATATACCATGAAAGTAAATGGCGATATATTAGAAAAAGTAAATGGACACAGCATCAATTTTTTATCGATAGATGAATTTGGTGACGATCATATTTCAACTGGCATGGAAACGCCAATGAGATCAGATGCTTTTGATATCAATGATGAGCAAAAAAAGGATATTATAGCAGCACTTTTTGGAGAGATCATGGATGTAATGGGTCTTGACCTAACGGATGACTCTCTGAAAGGTACGCCTCAACGTGTTGCCAAAATGTACATTGATGAAATTTTTTCAGGATTAAACCCAAAGAATAAACCGAAAATAGCTTTGTTCGACAATAAATATCAATATAATCAAATGTTGGTGGAGAAAAACATAACCTTTTACTCTAACTGTGAGCATCACTTTGTGCCCATTATTGGCAAGGCTCATGTAGCCTATATTTCTTCGGGTAAGGTTATTGGATTATCAAAATTGAATAGAATTGTTCAATATTTCGCAAAGCGACCTCAAGTACAGGAAAGGCTGACTAATCAAATAGGTAGAGAGTTGTCTGAAATCTTAGAAACTGAAGATGTTGCAGTGATCATTGATGCTAAACATTTATGTGTTTCCTCTAGGGGTATTAAGGATGAATCTTCATCAACTGTTACAGCCTTTTATGGAGGAGCGTTTAAAAACCCTCAAAAATTAAACGAATTGCATAACTATATAAACCAATAAATCATGGATATTTTAGCCCAAGCTTACGAATTCGAAAGCTCAAAACTTTCTTTGAAAACAACAAACGACAGAATTATTGCTTCCAGAAAAGCGAAAGACTTGATCCTTTCTCTTAACGAGATATACAAACAAAAAAAGGATGACAGTATTATGGATTTAATGAAGCGTTTGACGGCTATCAAGCGCAAAGTTGAAAAGCGATTGTACAAATTGCCTAAAGATATTTAAGGAATGCGCACTATTCTTGTAGTAGGCGGAAGTAAAGGAGTTGGTGAAAGACTCGTTGCTCTTAATATCGATCATAAAAGAGTGATTAATTTTAGTCGCTCCAAACCAAATGTGAATCATGCTAACTTGACTCACTTTGGGATTGATGTTTTGAGTGACGAGTTACCCAATTTAGAACAATTAGATCAGATATTTTACTGTCCTGGAAGCATTAATTTAAAACCGTTTAATCGGTTAACTAAACAAGATTTTCAAAAGGATCTTGATATCAATCTTTTTGGTGCGATAAAAATCATACAAGCGTATTTAGATATATTAAAGAAGGGGGAGAACCCCAGTATCACTCTTTTTAGCACTGTCGCAGTCAAAATGGGCATGCCTTTTCATGCCAGCGTCGCTTCTTCAAAAGGAGCGTTAGAAGGATTGGTAAAATCATTGGCGGCAGAATTGGCACCTAATATAAGAGTTAATGCCATAGCTCCCACCATTACAAATACAACCTTGGCATCATCAATTTTGCGAAGTGATGCCATGATAGAAAAAATGATCGACAGACATCCGTTGAAAAGGATTTTGGATCCGGAAGAAGTAGCATCTATGGCAAATTACCTATCTTCACCTTTGGCTAAATCGATAAGCGGACAAATTATTGAAATGGACTGTGGAATTGTAAATATGAAATAAGTGAATTCATTTCTTAAGAAACTAGTTTTATACTTGTTTATCAATTTTGGTTCTCTCGCTATAGGAGGTTTATTGATGAATAATGGGCCCCAAGGGGTTTGGTATAATTCTTTAGAAAAGGCGCCATGGACTCCACCCGGATGGGTTTTTGGATTTGCATGGACCACCATCATGTTGTGCTTTTCAGTTTATCTGGCTTTTCTATTTTTGAAAAGAAACGATTTGCCTTTAAAAATTCTTTTTATTATACAAGTTATACTGAACATTAGCTGGAATTATTTCTTTTTCAACATACATTGGGTAAAATTTGCCATGTTTATTCTAATTTCATTAACGGTAGTTGTTTGCATTTTCCTTTTTGGCTTTCGAAAGGAGATGAAATGGCTTTCACTTTTAATTTTACCTTATGCCGTTTGGCTAGTAGTTGCCTGTTCTTTGAATCTTTACGTTATCATGAATAACTAATTAAATATTAGTTTAAGTAAAAAATATTATACTTTCACCAAGAGATCCGGATATAGGCTCTTCATAACTTCTTTAGGTGTTCGGTCTACCTTAAAAAGCCCCCAGTGCTTCTCTGGTTCTAATGGCTCAGGTGATCCTTTCCAAGGTTCATCAAAAGCTTCAAAAACAAAGGTTAAAATGTTCTCTTTTGTTGTCCAATTGAGTAAATTATTATAGTATATATTTTGGTTTTCTTCGTTAACATTTACTTGATCAATACCTTTACCATTTGATTTGGTTGCCCAACCGGCTTCAGTAATAATAACGGGTTTATGTGGGTATTTATCTGCAACTGCGTAATAATTTTCTTTGGTATAATTTAATGATTCATGAATGTGTTTATTTTCCCAAACGGGATAAGTATGAATAGATATAAAGTCTACCACTTCAACCAAATCCTTTAATTTATCTAACCATGGCACATAATTTTCACAGAAAGTCACTGGCTGTTTAGCACCTTTTTTAATCATCTTGACATATTCAATTACACTCTTTGTAGGAACATAATGGTCAGTCCAATTAACACAAGCTTCATTTCCTGCGGACAGACAAAAAATAATCTGAGGATACTCATTTGCTAAACGAATAAGTTTATTGATTTGTCTTCGGTTTTGGTCTTTATTTTTTTTAAGTTGATTTTCAGAATAAGTTCCACCCCATGGACAATCAAAATTATTCTTTTCTGCCACAATATAGGCGCCCAGCATTACCTTAAAGTCTAGCTTTTCTTTTGTGATTACATCCAAAACAATTTGAGCATGTTCATCACAATCATATAAGCGTAAATACTTCAAATTATTATGCAAAATTAATAGATCTTCTTTAATTTCTTCGAAGGAAGGAATCATTCCTCCGGGCATTTGCCCTTCTCGAAATCCAGAATAACAAATTGCATTTCCAAATGGAAGTTTTAAGTTATCAGTAAGAATCATTAACAGATATTGCAGTTTAAAAAATTAAAATTTTAATTTTTCATCTTTATCCCATAGACCCCAATAGGCGCCAACATTACCTTCTGAACCAGTTTTCCATGATTCATCAAAGGATGAAAAATAAAACATATCAATATCTTCTTTAGACGACCACGCTTGTGCGTTGATAAAATATTTCATCGCATTTTCTTGCGAAGCAATTGCACCTTTAAGACTTCCACCCTCACTAGGCCAACCTGTTTCTGTAATGATCACTTTTTTTCCATTGCCTGCATTAACCGCTTGTCTAAACATTTCTTTCATATGATTCAATGAATACTCCAAAGGGCATCCTTCCCAATAGGGGTAACAATTTGCCAAAATTACATCACAAGCTTCTGTAATTCTTGGTCGATGTGAAAATTCGTAATAAGCATCCACGTACCCAACTGGTATGTCTGGCAATGCTTCTTTTACACGATTAATGTATTCAATTAATTGTTCTTCTGTTAATTCTTTTCGATACATCACCTCATTACCAACAGCAGCGATGTCTACACAACCCTCTTTAGCCAGTGCAATCAAACTTTCAATTTCTTCCTCATTCATTTCAAGATCATCTCCTAACCAGGCACCTACTAAGGTTTTAAGCCCTTTTTTATGCGCTACACGAGGGATGTGTTCATTCCCTTCAATACACGAAAAGGAACGAACCCATTTGGTATATGGTTTAATAATTTTCATCCGTCTTATTACCTGTTCTTCTGTAATGATATCACCCGGCTTTTGCCCATCTTCGTACATGCTAAAGCAAAGTCCATGCATCCCATTCTCTAAAGTATTACGCCAAAGCTGTTCTAATTTTACAGTTGACATAGTGCTAAAATCAATTCCCGCATAGTCTGAATATGCGGTAGCTCCAGTTAATGAAAATTGGCGTTCTTTTCTATATGACATTTTATAATCTTTTAATTGTTGTTTTTTTAAGTAGCAGACTAATTAAATTTTAATTTTTCATTTTTGTCCCAAATCCCCCAACGCTGACCAACATCGCCTTCATGATGTACTTTCCAGGACTCATCGAAGGAAGAGAAATAGAATAAATCAATTTGTTCTTCTGATGCCCATTTATTTACATTAATGAAATATTTCATCGCATTTTCATCAGATGGATGAGCATCTTTATTATCCATTCCCTGATTAGGCCAACCTGTTTCTGTTATCATCACAGGTTTCCCTTTAGCAGCATTTTTACTTAGGGCATACATTTGACTCAAATATGATGTAGATTGTTCAATGGTATATCCCTCCCAGAATGGATAACAATTGACAAGAATGATATCACAGGCCTCTACCATATTCGGACGCTCGACAAATTGAAAATAGGCATCAACATATCCCACCGGAATATGAGGCAATTCCCGCTTCACTCTTTTAATATAAGATATCAATTCCTGTTCTGATATTTCTTTTCGCAGTAATACTTCGTTACCAACTACAGCAATGTCAACAAAACCATGCTTTGCAAGGTCAATTAGACCTTTAATTTCAATGTCATTCTTGGCTTTATCAGATCCAATCCATGCACCAACCATTGTTTTTAACCCTTTTTTATGTGCAACTTTTGGTATGAACTCATTTCCATCTGTAGATGAAAAGGAGCGGATCCATTTTGTGTATGGCGCGATTATATCCATGCGCTGCTGAATTTGTTTTTCGGATAATTGATCTCCAATATTCTGTCCCTCTAAATACGGGCTAAAACAAAGTCCGGATAGTCCACTATTTAGGGATTTTACAAAGTGCTGACTAATTTCTCTAGTAGACATTTTTGAAAAATCGACATCATTAACAGAAGCCTTATCGAAATCTAAAGAAGATAATGATAGCAATTTATGCGTATGGTAATAAGATGATGATTTCTGTGTTTTTGTGTCCTTACGACTATCTAGTTCGGCACGCACTTCATTTGCGCGTTCTTCTGTCACGTCGTAATTACGCATGACAAACATGGCCAACAGCGTTCCAGCAATTGGTAGACCTGAGAAAAATGCTCTTAACCCGTCAACTGCTCCCTCCGGTTGGACCTGTGACCCTGAATCAAATCCTACAGAGCTCATAATGACGCCGCTCAATCCTCCGGCAATGGCAAAACCAAATTTTACCATCCACCAATAAATAGCGCCAAATGTTCCTTCTCGTCGTTTGCCATTATTTAATTCATCGAGATCAATAACATCGGCAGTCATAGACATCATTAATACAAAAAGGCTCCCTATCCCAAATGAAAAGAGGGGTAGAGCAAAAATGAACATATAAGGTTTGCCAGGAATAAAAAGAAACCAAAAGAGCGCATAACCAATAATTGAAATTCCCTGAGATACAAGAAACGCTTTCTTTTTACCTAACTTTTTGGACATTCTTGTCACAATGGGAATCACTAAAAAAGTTGTACCGAGGGCCCCTAGTGAACCAAATAAGGTTGGCCAAATTCCTGCTGCTCCGGCGTCACCATCAAAAAGATGATAAACAATAATGAAAAACGAAAATGCCGCTATCGTGTTAAAAGCATTGAATACTAAAAAAGTAGCGATACAAAGTTGTCTAAAAGGCCTGATCTTAAAAGCCTCAACGAAACCGTACAGTATTTCTTTTAGGCTTCCTCCAATATTTTTAAAATTAAGTGGTGAATAATTTTCATTTAAAGTTGACTTACTTTTAATAAAAATAGCTGGTACCATTGCGAAAATCATACAAATAACTCCCACCCAGATGGCCAGGGTCCTTGTGGCCACATCTGCTGATTCAAACAATTTCTGATCATACATAATCACCCAAAACCACGGAGCTATAACCCAAGCCCATTGCCCGATCCACTGCGCCACAGCCATTATACTTGTGCGTTCATGAAAATCATTACTCATTTCATAACCCATAGCCACATAAGGAACACTAAAAATAGTTAAGCCTAAATAGAATAAGAACGACCAGAACATGATATAAGTAAAATTATAGTCGATACCATTTGCTCTATATAATTGCCACATGATAACAAATGAAAGCCCCATAATAATAGCCCCAAAAAAAACATATTGTCTTCGACGACCCCATCGTGATTTAGTGTTATCTGAAATAAAACCCATAATGGGGTCAGTAAAAGCATCAAAAATACGCGGGAAAAAATAGATCACCCCCCACATCCATCCAGGGAATCCTAAATCTTGTACTAAAACGACCATAAAAATACCCAATGCTGCAGGAAACATTTGGTTGGCGAGCATGCCAACTCCGAAAGCTACTTTTTGGCCAAAAGGGACTTTATTTGTGATTGTGGACATAATTCTTAATTTAAATTGTTGATTAATACGATTAATTGGGGATTCAGTTTTGGGGTGTTTTAGGAGGAACTTCCACATCCTTCATCAGGGAGATGTTGTTTCCATCGTAGGTTTTTACAATGGCTTTACCATTTCTTGTCAAACCATCAAAATTACCTGCATCTACCAACTCCCATATAGCATATTTAGCTTTACCCTCCACTGTGAATAAACCGAAATGGTTTTCTGATCCATTTTGGTTTCCTGCATCTTTCCATGGTTCATCGAATCCTTCAAAATAGAAACAAGATATGCCTACAGAATTAGTCCAGTTGCGGATTAATTTATAATATAATCCTTCTTTATATTCATCTGTCGCCTTTGACCCATTTGATCCATAAAACCCATTAGAAACTGTCGCCCATCCGGTTTCTCCAATATGTATTGGCTTATTAGCGCCAATACTTTTCATATAGTTTGAAACACTTTCATACTGAGATTTAGCATATTCGAAAGAACGAAGCATGGCAGCGTTAATTTTTTCAAGATCGGTCAAGCCCATCTCAGTTTCCAAAATTCCCCAAAAACTAGGGTTATAATGGGTATCATGCATCGGATAGGTATGCATAGATATAAAGTCTACAGCGTGAATCAATGCATTTAAATCTTTTACATGATATTGATCTTCACCGCCTCCCCAAGAGGCAAAATTATCGGAGCTTGTAATCCATAAATCTTTTGCAAGCTTCCCTGATTTTTTAAGTTCTTGTAAATGAGTTACCCATTTTAAAATGATACCCGGTTGAACATAATACTGAGCTTGCCATTTTACCATAGCTTCATTTCCAACGGCAATTACTTTAACAATATCTGGATATTGATTTGCCAGAGCAATGGCTTTGTCAATTTCTATCGCATTTCCTTCACTTTCTTGATCGTGATCAGGAGTCTTATCTGTAAATGCATTTTTACAATTGATCCAAACACCAAGCATAACGTACATTTCAAAATTTGGATCCTCCTTTTTTAATTCAGTAATTGCTTTTAAAACATTTGATGCATGAGGTAAATGCAGCTTGTAGGTTCGAATTATTCCCACACCCATGGCTGATAGCAACTTCATGTCTTCTTTGAGCTCATCTACGGTTGGTTCAATATCGTGATCAACATGGCGATATCCCCCATACGACATGGCTAAATAATTTGGATTTCCTAAAATTTCAGCCGCAGTTTTTGACTTATTATTTTTGGGTTTAACCTGAAAGGCTAATATTACCAAAGCGACGACAATTACTATTAATACTGTTTTCATGATTTAATATAAACGATTATTTGGTCTATGTTACCCGTTCTTTCAAAAATATATTTACTGGATTCACTATCCAGTTTTAATCCTTTTAAATTTTGATTAGCTCGATCATTGAAAACGATTTGTATTTTTTCTTCATTGGATCTCTTATAGATAATAGGTACCTGGCAATAGGTAAAACAAAGTGAGTCCTTTTCCAAAGGAATTACAATATTATTCTTCTTTAAATTGGTATACTGAAAATCCTTTGGAGCATCTAAAAACTCTTGTTTTCTAAGCAATTTTGGATTGAAATAAATACATTCGTTATTTACAAAAACGCCTAATTCACCCATTCTACTAAGAATATCTTCTTTAACCTGGCCAGTCATACCCGGTTGCTGTGCACCCTTTCCCGCAGGAGTATGTGAATATGGATCGGTTGGAAAAGCACCATAGAGTTCCGGTGATTTATGAACCCCAATTCCAGCTTCGATTTCATAATAATGATCTAAAAGTTTGCCGATAACTACTTCGTCTTCATTATTAGTTATAGCTAACAAACAATTTTCTTGAACTGCTAAAAGTAATTTTGAAACCATGTGCCAGTAAATAGAGCCTAATCCTTCGTAACCATAAAATGTTCCAGAACGGCCCGTAAAGGATTTATGGTCAAACGTGTCCTCAAAAATTTGTAGTAGCAGTTCTCTGTCTTTTTCTATGAGGTCATTATATTTTTCTTTTGGTAAATTCTCAAGAGCATTTATTAAACTATTGGCGTTGTGAAAACTACCGTTAAAATGATAATTTCCTAAAACATCTTGTTCAACAATGGTAGAATTGCCATCCATTATCAATTTTTTAATCAGTTCTGATTCCTTTACTTTTTTAGAAGGGATGTTGTTTTTTATATCGAATCTTTTTAATTCCCTGTTCGGATAAAGGATATAGCTATATTGGTCTTCTCTGAAAAGGGAACTACTTTTTAATCCGTCTAATAACTCTAAGGCTTCTTTTGGAGATAGATAACCCGAACTTAAGACAGCCACTTGACCTTCCAGCATTTCAGATAAATAAGAAATAGAGACCTCATCATTTTTAATTGTCATGATATTATATGCGTGATATAATTTATCCGATCGTTTATTCTTACGAATACTATGTTCTAAGAAATCGTTAGTAACAGCAATGAATTCTATAAGTTGCTTCCTGGTAATATTCGATTTTTCATTCGAAAATCCATTTTCATAAATGTTCAGTCTGTATTTACTTCCTGCTTCTCCCAATCCGTCTAAAACTTTCTTTCTTTCTTTATCTGAAATAATTCCTGTAAGAATTTGTTTTTGACCTGATAAGGTATTGACTGTATCTGTGAAAAATTTAACTAATTCTGCTGATATTTCGAAGGATTTGTCTTCAGCTTTATGGAGAATCTTTTCAAAGAAATCTAAAAATCTCCTCAAATAATAAAGGGTGACCATTGATACGCCATTACCTACTAAAGCATTGTTTGCATCATTCCATTCCGGTCTTTGGGTGTTAAGCCAAATACCGCCTTCGGGTATAAAGTTGGAGACTTTGGATAATAGGGTGGCCAACAACTTTTCGATAAAATTAACTCGATAGATGGAATGATTTGAATCTGTCAATAAGGTTCCGTCTGCACCAAGTTCTGCCTTTTTTTTCATGATTTTTTCATTCAAATGATGGTCAAAATCAATGGTGTCTTTGGGATTTTTCAAAATATCTTGATAGCTTTTAATTTTATACGGAACATTTGCATAAACAAAAACATCCCGATCAAAAAGTTTAGCAAGTCTATTTGGGTAATGACCTTCAATTAATTCTAAAAACTTTAAAAGGTAGATAATTTGATGATCGCCCCAATACCCTATAAAAGACCAAGGATCATCTTCTTCAATAACCTCCCAATCAAAACCACCTTTCGTAACTCGATAAGGATTATATCCTTCAAAAGTGGTGGCATTTACAAATTTGTGAATCATATTCTCGATAAACTCTGGGTAGGAGAGGGCTAAGGCTTCCCAATTCTGAAAAATATCGCGCCAATTCCCTTCATAATCCAAGATTTTAGATCCATCAATTTCACTTCGTGTATTAATAGAAAATTTATTCCAAGGTCTACTTGGATCACCATGTCTTCTACTAAATTTTAGCGGTAAATATTCGTAGCAAAGTCTCTTAAAATCTTTGTCCTGATCTTTATCTGCAATACCTTTTATATCCTTTAGTGTAAAAAGAGCCGGTAGTAGTGCTAATACATCTTGTTTTGTTTTCGCAATGTTCTTACTCGCTTTACTAATGTATTTAATAAAGTCATCTTTTTCTATATTATAGTCATCATCAAAAATACCTCCTCGCATAACGTTGAACAAAGTATTCGAAAAATGCCTGATGTTCACTAAAGGATCTGCTGTGAGTTGTATGCCATCTGAAGCACCAATTAACTTTACTAAGTTGTTAGTGCCTCTATTCACATCTTCCAGCACTAGTTGAGATATGTTTTTTTCTTTTTTGATTAATTCGGACATACGATTAATATCACTGATAGATTGATTAACATCGGCCACGAACAACCAAGTTTTATCTTCATTTGCTTTTAAAGAAAAATTAGAAACAATAAAATAAGCACCCTTTTCTGCCTTTATATCTGCCTCTTGGTAAACCTCATTTCCTTTTCTAAAATTTTTTAGCTGTAAAGAAGATAATAGATAAATATTGTTCTTTAATCCATGGGACCAAACTACATTAGCTTTTAATGCTTCACTAGGTTCTGCTTTATCAACAATAAAGGCACTTAGTGCATAAATACCCAAACCACTTTCACTCTGTAATTCACATTTCTTATAGGCGTCAACCAAATTACTACTGCTGTTTTGGAGACCTGAATTAACCCCAGCAGGTAAAATGTTCTGTAAGCCATCAAGAACATTAATTTCTACAGGTGAAACATTATTGTTTGCTAAATTTGATTTTTTTACAAAACCAAATTTATCGCTAGAGTTCCATTGGTAACTAAAAGTTAGTCCTAAATCGCTATTGATTTCTTCAAAAACAATTTTGTTTCCAAATCTGTTCTTATAAAGGTTTCTGGTCATACTATAAATGCCTTCATACCTGTTTGAAAAGGGTTCCCATAAAAACGTTTTACCATCCTTTTTAACCTGTATGATGGTTTTGCTACCTGTTGTTTCAACCGATTCTGTTATCTTATCATCTGTGTAGTAAGGAAATAATGATGACTCAGCATCTTTTCTTCCAGCACTAAGTCCTCCATTACTCGAAATAAACATCCAGTGATTGGAATCGCTCACAATGCTCATGAAAAAGGGGCGCATGTGATCAACATTTGAAATTTTATAGTAAAGTTCACTATTTAGGGTTACTAACTCTCCTTTGAGATGTCTGTCTTGAAACGAAGCGGTATTGTTACCGATAAAAATATTTTTACGGTTCATTTATTTTTATAATTATTAGAAACAAGCTTTTGAAAGATTGC
>CAZWAN010000080.1:0-11257 GCA_964631875.1 uncultured Flavobacteriaceae bacterium | reverse complement strand
ATCTTCTTCTACTTTTGTCTCTCAAAACTTAATAATTTATAATTAATCTAAATAACAATAAAATGTGTAGAATTTTTTTAGTGCTCTTCTGTGGGGTTTTTTCATTCAGTCTTTTTGGCCAGGTAGAAACTGCAAAAGACACAATTATAGAAAATAAGGAGCCTGAAATTTTAGATGAAATTATTTTGTCTAACAATATTCTGGGAAGTAAATTCGAAGTAAGAAATAGGACCGGTTCTGCTTATTTTTTATCACCTCAGGATTTGCAGCAATTCGGATATACTGACGTTAACAAAGTAATAAGGGCGGTTCCCGGAGTTTCCATTGTTGAAGAAGATGGATTTGGATTGAGACCTAATATCAGTATTCGCGGAACTTCTCCGGAAAGATCATCTAAGATTACTTTGATGGAAGACGGTGTATTGATCGCACCGGCACCTTATAGTGCTTCTTCGGCATATTATTTTCCAACAATTGGAAGAATTGAGGATGTTGAAGTTCTTAAAGGGAGTAGCCAAATCCAATATGGTCCCTATACTACAGGTGGCGCCATAAATATGGTATCAAAGCAAATACCCAATGATTTCTCGGGAGATGTGCGCTTTACTTATGGAAATTACAATTCTAAAAGTACCGAAGCATCTTTAGGACATTCCACTGAAAATTTTGGTTTTGTAACACAGTTTTTTAATTATAACTCTGACGGTTTTAAAAGTTTAGATGGAGGGGGAAATACGGGATTTGATAAGAATGATTACCTTGGTAAGATTCGTTTAAATTCGGATTACGACGCAAAAATATTTCAATCATTAACACTAAAACTCGAATTCTCTGAAGAAGCATCCAATGAGACCTATTTAGGGTTGACCCAGGATGATTTTGAGGATAATCCGTACCGTAGATATTTATCTTCAGCTGAAGACAAAATGGACACAGAGCACAAACAGATCCAATTGGACTATTTAATTAAACCTTTGGAAAATTTAAAAATTCGAGCAACTGCTTATCAAAATAAATTTAGTCGTAATTGGTACAAATTAAATGATGTCACCGTTGATAAAAAGGTTAGTATTGGTGATGTACTTGATACTCCTGAAGATTTTCCGCTTGAATATGAGGCTATTGCGAGCATGAATGATACTGAAAATGATGTTTTTGGGGTAAAGGCCAATAATAGAAACTATGAATCTAAAGGAATTCAAGTTGTGGCTAATTTTACTTTTGGAAATATTACTTTTAATGATCTGGAAGTTGGACTACGTTATCATGAAGATTATGAGGATCGATTTCAATGGGTTGATAAATACGGAATTCAAAATCAAGAAATGATTCGGACAACGGTTGCCAGAAAGGGAAGTGATTCGAACCTAATAAATAGTGCAGAAGCCATTGCTACCTATGTTCTTTACAAGTTAACCTGGAATAAATTAACTGTCACGCCAGGGTTAAGGTATGAGAACATGACCCTGATGAAAAAGGACTATGGGAAGAATGACTCAGATAGAACCGGTATAGATTTAACAACGAGAGAAAATGAAGTCGATGTGGTCATCCCCGGTATAGGTGCAAACTTTAAATTTAGTAATGATCTTTCAATATTTGGAGGTGTTCACCGCGGGTTTTCACCTCCCGGAAACCAAGACGGTTCAGATCCTGAAAATAGTACCAACTATGAATTGGGAGGCCGTTTCAGTTTTGCAGGGATCACTGGTGAATTAGTAGGTTATTACAATGATTACACTAATCTTCTAGGAAGTGATTTAGCGGCAACAGGAGGTTCTGGTAGCTTGGATTTATTTAACGCCGGAGCAGCAACTGTAAAGGGGATTGAATTTATACTGAACTACGATTTTTTAAGAAATGGGTCGGGTAATTTAAGATTTCCTGTAACTTTTTCTTATACTTTAACCAATACAAGATTTGATTCTGATTTTGATAGTCAGGTTGAAATTTATGGGGAAGTATCTAAGGGAGATCAAATTCCTTATATTCCTGAAAATCAATTTAATGTTACAGCTTCTTTAGAAGGTAATCGTTTTAATTTAAGCCTAAGTGGAAGATATACTGACGAATTCAGAACAATGGCTGGTACCGGAACAATTCCTGAAAACTTTAAGATTGGCAGTAATTTTATTGTCGATGCAGCTGCACGGTATTTTTATACGCCAAGAGTTACTTTTTTTACCAATATGATGAATGTATTTGATAGCAAATATGAAGTAGCAAGAACTCCGGCAGGGCTTCGCCCAGGAGCTCCTTTTATGATAAATGCAGGAGTAGGTTATTCTTTTTAACAGATAAGATAAATGATTAGCTCTTCGGTTTTTTCGAAGAGCTATTTTTATTAATTAGCGTTTATTTTAAACTTTTATCTTTTTATTTTTTCAAGTACAGCTATTATTTACAACAATCCAATATATTATTGTAAATTTGCCCGCAATTAATTCTAATTGCATTATGTCTACTTCAAAAATTTTACTAGAAGGTCTTACTTATGACGATGTCTTATTGGTGCCTGCTTTTTCGGAGGTTTTGCCAAGAGATGTTAATACAAGATCAAATTTTACCAGAAATATTTCTTTAAACGTTCCTATCGTTTCAGCGGCAATGGATACGGTCACAGAATCTGATATGGCCATCGCTATGGCTAGGGAAGGAGGTATAGGTGTATTGCATAAGAACATGACCATTGAACAACAAGCCTCAGAAGTAAAAAGAGTAAAAAGGTCTGAATCTGGCATGATTATAGACCCAATCACCTTGAAAAAGGATAGAACAGTAGCTCATGCAAAAGGGTTGATGAAAAAATATTCCATCGGGGGTATTCCAGTAATTAATGATAACGGTGAGTTGATAGGAATAATTACCAATCGTGACCTACGTTTCGAAAAAGATGAAGAAAGATTGGTCGCTGATGTGATGACTTCCGAGAATTTAGTAACTGCTAAAGAAGGAACCTCTCTTAAAGAGGCTGAAGCTATCTTGCAGAACTATAAAATTGAGAAATTACCTGTTGTTAGCTCGGATAACAAACTTGTCGGGTTGATAACCTTTAGAGATATTATTAAAGTAAGTGAAAATCCATATGCCAATAAGGATAGTTATGGACGTTTGCGGGTAGCTGCTGCTTTAGGCGTAACTAGAGATACCTTAGATCGCGCAAGGGCTTTGATCAAGCATGGTGTAGATGCATTGGTTGTAGATACAGCTCATGGACATTCCAAAGGAGTTATCTCAGTATTGGAATCCATCAAGTCTGAATTTCCCAATACCGATATAGTCGTTGGTAATATCGCCACGGGTGAAGCGGCCAAGTATTTAGTTGATGCGGGAGCAGATGCGGTAAAAGTTGGAATTGGTCCTGGGTCGATTTGTACAACGCGAATTGTTGCCGGTGTCGGTTTTCCTCAACTTTCAGCGATCATTGAAGTAGCCAAGGCCATCCAAAATACTGGAGTGCCGATCATCGCAGATGGTGGAATTCGATATACGGGTGATATTCCTAAGGCTATTGCAGCCGGAGCAGATTCAGTGATGCTAGGATCCTTACTTGCTGGAACTAAAGAATCTCCGGGAGAAACAATTATTTTTGAAGGAAGAAAATTTAAATCGTACCGAGGAATGGGGTCTGTAGAAGCCATGACTCAGGGCTCGAAAGATCGATATTTTCAGGATGTAGAAGACGACATTAAAAAACTTGTACCGGAAGGAATAGTAGGAAGAGTTCCATATAAAGGTGAAGTTTACGAAACTATGCATCAGTTTATTGGTGGATTAAGAGCCGGAATGGGATATTGTGGCAGCAAGGATATCGCAACACACAAACAAGCAAAATTTGTTAGAATTACAACTGCAGGGATAACCGAAAGTCACCCGCACAATGTGACAATTACCAAAGAAGCACCAAATTATTCTACCCGGTAATTAATATAAAGATCAAAAAAAGGCCTCATGATTTGAGGCTTTCTTATTTTTTAAGGACAAGCGATACTTGTAAAAACAGGATTTCCGCTATTGTCTACGGTCATTCTCCAACAATTTCCATCCGGTGACTTCATAATTACACCGCTATTTACATTCTCAATATAAATATCTCCACCTGTTACTTGTAATTGAGATTTTGGATCTGTTGTTCCAATTCCGATTTTTCCATCTGCTTTAAACCTCATTCTTTCAAAACCACCAACACCTATTTTAAAATCAAAGTTGTTGAAATAAAATAGAAAAGCTTCATTTCCACCAAATACAGAATTAGAACCGTTAATACCCATCACAAGGGCATTATTTTCATCATTGATCCATGTTAAACGTGTTTGGGTCGTTGACGCTCTATTTGTCATAACCAAATTAGAAGCATTTGCATTTGCTTCATTTGCATAAATGTACAATTTGTCATAATCAGCAATATTATTCAATCCAATGGCTACATTACCCTGATTATAGGAAATTCCCTTGTCACTAACAGTTGGTTTCCAATAATCACCATTGGAATTTTTAGCATATAAAGCATAAGGCACGCTCATTAATTGATTACTTCCCATGGATACATAATTTGTTCCACCAGATACATCAATTGATGTTTCGAGAAAATAGGGTCCGGTCCCCCAATCAATATTCTCAATTTGGCCAGAAGTAGGAGTTCCATTTCCAATTTGTAAATTGATTAGACCAAATTCATTGGTGATTGGAGATTGAGTTTCACTGTATACTATAGCACCCGAGGCAGAAGATTGACGAATTGAAAATTTCACACCCACATTCTGACTGGTAATCACGTTTCCTCCAGAGTCTCTAATAACGGCTTGGTAATTAAATCCTTCCGGGCTTTGCGCAAAAGACAATGCGGATAAAAGAAAGGAACAAATAAGTGTAAAAATATGCTTCATGGCTAGTTTTTTAAAATTTTATAGGTTTTAACGGGTTTTTCATTTTTAAATAAAGTGAGAAAATAAATTCCTTTATGTAGTTTTTCTGTATGAACCTCAGAATCATTTTTTTTGAGGAATTGATCTACCATCAATTGACCATGTATGTTATAAACTTTAACTCGAGAATCAGAAAAATCCTCCATTTCTATATGAAACAAATCCGGACTGGGGTTGGGATATAACGATACTTTTAACTCAGGGGCGAGATCATCAACAGACAAGACAGAAAGATTTGTCTGATGAAATCCCTGGGTGATTATTCCCTCACCTGATTGTTCAGTAGCAATGGCTAATTCACCTAAAGTAGCATTTACACTTACACCACTGGATGCGTTACTTTGACCAAATGGAGAAATTATCTCTTGACCAAAGAGTGGTATTGTAATTAAAATTAAAGGAAGAATAAAATAATAAATTTTCATATCAGGTGGCTTGAAACAATAAATTTAATAAAGTTTTTGAAAGAAAATCATGATTCTTTACAAAAACGACAATAAAAATACTTGACAGCGATATGATTGATATGAATTAGTATCGTTTGGTTTTTTTCTTTTTCCCAGCACCTTTTTTAGCACCAGCTTGCTCTACAATAATATTTCTACCATTATAGTTTGTCCTTTTAAAACCTTCTATTGTTTGATCGAGGTAATTTTTATCGATTTCAAAAAATGAAAAATTATTTAGGATTTCAATTTTGCCGATCTCAACATTTCGAACTTTTAAATTTTCATTAATTAAACCGATCAATTTTGTAGCATTTATTTTGTCTTTTTTACCCAAGTTGATATAAAATCTTTCAAAATTAGCGTCAGGTTGGCGGCCCCTTGAATTGCCATCTTCATTGATATCTTGGGTGTTTTCGTAATAAGACAAAAACTGATTGAACTCAATAGACACGAACCTCTGTATTAATTCTTCTCTTGAAAGTCCTTCTAATTTTTGATAAATATCCGGTAAATATTCTTTGATTTCCTTTTCGTTTACCTCAATATCGTGAACTTTGTCAATTAGACTATATAATTGACTCTTACAGACTTCACGCCCATTTGGCACTTGTTTTTGTTCAAATTTTTTGTTGATTATTTTTTCTATCGAAGAAAGTGTTCGCTTTTCTTTTGCTGTAATAATTGCAATGGAAATTCCAATTTTACCTGCTCTACCTGTTCTACCACTTCTGTGCGTATAAGATTCTATCTGATCTGGCAATTTGTAATTGATCACATGAGTCAAATCAGTAACATCTAACCCCCTTGCTGCCACATCTGTTGCTACTAAAATTTGTAGATTTTTATTCCTGAATTTTTGCATGACGATGTCTCGCTGGGCCTGAGATAAATCCCCATGTAGTGCGTCAGCATTGTATCCATCGGCAATTAATTTATCAGCAACATCTTTTGTTTCTCTTCTCGTTCTACAAAAAACGATACAATAAATATTTGGATTTAAGTCGGCAATACGTTTTAGTGCATTGTACCGGTTTTTGTCAGAAACCAAGTAATATTCATGGCTAACACTATCCGCCCCTACATTTTTAGTGCCTGCAGATATTTCCATGGCATTTTTCATATAATTCTTTGCAATAGCTTCTACTTCTTGGGGAAAGGTAGCGGAAAACAATAAGGTTTGTTTAGTTTCAGGAGTCACAGCTAATATTTTATCGAGCTCTTCTTTAAAACCCATATTAAGCATTTCATCAGCCTCGTCTAAAACCAGCCATTGTATACTATTTAGTTTTAACACTTTTCTGTTGATCAAATCTACAGTTCTACCAGGGGTTCCCACTATAATTTGAGCTCCTTTTTTTATGGCTCTGATCTGATCTTCAATACTAGCTCCACCATAGACTGCAACAGTCTTTAATCCAGGAATATTCTTTGAAAAATCAGTGATATTTTTGGCAATTTGAATAGCCAATTCTCTGGTGGGTGAAAGAATAATTGCTTGTGAATCATATGATTCATTGTCGATTAGCTCTAAAATAGGTAAGCTAAATGCAGCTGTTTTACCTGTTCCGGTTTGGGCGAAGGCCTTTAAATCATTCTCGTAATTAATGATCTGGGGTATTGCTATTTCTTGAATTGGAGTTGGTTGTTCGTAACCGAGTTCTGTAAGTGTATCGAGTAGATTTTCACTTAATCCCAGATCTTTGAATGATGACATAAATTTTGTTTAAAAAATGAAATATAAATAACTGATTTATAATAAAATAAGTTATTTGATGTTTTGGGCTGCAAAAGTACTACTTATTTTCTGATATATAGGATATATCTTACTTTTTCAATAAAGCAAGGTTTTTTTCTAGGGTATAAGAATCATTAAACAACAAATAATTGTTCATGATTAACCCTTTATCTAAGATAAGTGTTCTGGCCATATCCCCTTCAAATAAAGGATAGGAAGTACAAGTTTTATCAATTTTATATTGAAGGTTAGTAGGCAGTTTTCGGGACTTTACAAAATGGGTCCATTCATCATACGATTTTTCTCTTTCGATGCCAATAAATATAATTTCGGGATATTTTTCGTGCATTTCGTGCAATGATTCTACCAATAATTCTTGAGAACCTTCTTCTTTTGGCCAAAAATATATGACCGCATTTTTATTTCTGATTAATTTATTAATGTCTTGATGCTCTTTATTTATATTATATGTTCTCAAAAAGGGTAAGGAATCTCCATTTTTAAGCAAATTTCGTTGGTTTATAACTTGTTTTGCTTCGGCAATGTATTTTTCATCTGTGCAATGTGCAAAAAAGTAGTCTTCTACTTCCTTAGCCTGTTTTGGATTCATATTAAAAGCAGACACTGAAATCCAAAAACCTGAAGCCAACAGCATATTTCTTATTTTTTCACTTTTAATATTTTCTTTAGCGGCTGTCATAAAATTCAACGAGAAATTATTTTGGGTTGAATCTAACATTTCTTTTTCAAAAGCCTGATTGTATAAAAAAGTCTTTAAGTAGTAGCTATAGGTGGCATAATTGATCAGAGATTCATTATTCAGATCAACATTGGAGCGGTAACTGTAAAATTCATCCCTAACTTCCGGATGATCGTAATTCTCATTAGCATCCCTATGCTTGATCGGAAAATATTCCATTTTAGAATATCCCGGATAATAAATAGCGACTTCTGCTAATTTTTTAAAGAATTCTGACGGTTCCTCATTTTCTGCCTCTACAAGTTTTTCGTATTCTATGACCAGAGATGCTGTTATAGAATCTACTTTTTCGGCAAACGCATATTGATCTAAATGAAAATTGTCATGATTCATTTTTTCGATTTCTTCTTGTTTTAAAAAAAGATTGATCAAAAAATTATTTTTTCTGGAACCTTTACCACTGAAATTAATGGTTTCATCAAAATTCCAGGTATTGAGGTATAATAATAAACTATCCTCAGGTTCTAAGTAGAGGTATTGAAATTCTGGCCCATGCTTGAATGTGTACAAACCATCTTCTATGGACTTTAATTCAAAAAGAAATCGAGAATTTTCAATCTTGGCAGAATCGATTAATTTTTCATCTTTAAAGAAGTAAACAAATTGCTCTCTAGGATTTTTAATCTTTCCCCCAAAATACGTTTTAATGTCTTCATTCTTTTCATTATCACAAGAAGCAAATACTAGCAATAAAAGTAATAATGAAAATTTCGCTAAGTCAAAGTAATTCTTTATCAAATGCATTGAGGTTAACATAATGAGCAAATGTAAAAATATACCCTGATGCCCCTTGTTAATGGCTTGTTAAAATAATATTTCCCAAAACCATTTTAACGCAATCTTTAATCGCAATCGACTGTTTTACTAAGACGTTGTTAAAATTCAATTAAGTTTTAGATAACGTTAAGAAATCCTTAATAATTCTTTACTTTTGCACAAATTTTTAAAAGAATGTTGGCAGTATCAAATTTATCCGTTCAATTCGGCAAAAGAATACTTTTTGATGAAGTAAATACGAAATTTACAAAAGGGAATTGTTACGGAATCATTGGCGCAAATGGAGCCGGTAAATCTACTTTTCTTAAAATAATTTCAGGTAAAATGGATCCTACTTCCGGACATGTTTCTTTGGAAAAGGGGAAAAGAATGTCAGTTTTGACCCAAGATCATTATGCCTATGATGACCGCACAGTCCTGGAAGCAGTCTTAATGGGGAACGCTCCTTTATATAAACTCAAAAATGAATTAGACGCTATTTATGCAAGACCAGATTTTAGTGAAGCTGATGGAGTGGAAGCTGGTGAATTGGGTGTAGCATTTGAAGAGATGGGAGGTTGGACCGCAGAGAGTGAAGCTGCAAGTTTATTATCTTCTTTAGGAATTGAAGAGGATCAACATTATACCATGATGAAGGATTTGGATGGAAAGGCGAAAGTTCGTGTTTTATTAGCTCAAGCACTTTTTGGAAGTCCCGATGTTTTAATTATGGATGAGCCAACAAACGACTTAGATTTTGAAACGATCGGCTGGTTGGAGAATTTCTTGGCAAATTACGAGAATACGGTAATAGTTGTTTCTCACGACAGACACTTTCTGGATGCAGTTTGTACACATATTTCTGACATCGATTTTGGAAAGATCAATCAATATTCTGGAAATTATTCTTTTTGGTATGAATCGAGTCAATTAGCAGCTAGGCAAAAGGCTCAACAGAATAAAAAAGCAGAAGAGAAGAAAAAGGAATTAGAAGAATTTATTCGTCGTTTTTCTGCGAACGTGGCCAAGTCAAAACAAGCTACAAGTAGAAAAAAAATGATCGAGAAGTTAAATATTTCTGACATTAAACCTTCAAGTAGAAGATACCCGGCCATTATTTTTGAGCAGGAAAGAGAAGCGGGTGATCAGATTTTGCATGTTGAAAATTTGTCATCCACATCAGAGGATGGGGAACTTCTTTTTAGTGAGGTAAATATCAATTTGGCAAAGGGAGATAAAGTTGTTTTGTTATCTAAAGACTCACGGGCAGTTACGGCATTTTATCAAATCATTTCAGATCAAATGAAAGCGGATAAAGGAAAATATAACTGGGGAGTGACAACTTCTTATGCTTATTTGCCATTGGATAATTCAGGTTTTTTTGAAAATGAGTTGAGCTTGGTGGATTGGTTAAGGCAATATGCAAAGACTGATGAAGAAAGAGAGGAGGTTTTCTTGAGAGGTTTCTTAGGGAAGATGCTTTTTAGCGGAGATGAAGCGCTAAAGAAAAGTAATGTTCTATCTGGTGGGGAGAAAGTTCGTTGTATGCTTTCTAGAATGATGATGACCAGAGCAAATGTTTTATTGATTGATGAACCCACAAATCACCTTGATTTAGAATCAATCCAGGCGTTTAATAACTCTTTAACCAAATTCAAAGGAACGGTTATTTTTTCTACTCATGACCATGAATTTGCAGAAACTGTTGCGAATAGAGTGATAGAACTTACCCCAAAGGGCGTCATAGACCGTTATATGACTTTTGATGAATATTTAGATGACCCTAAGATTAAGGAACTTCGTAAAGAGATGTATACGTAATGCATAAAAAACTCGATTGAAAAATCGAGTTTTTTTATTAATCCAAAAAATCTTAATTAAAATTAAACAAGGGGGAAATGTAGTTTAATTAAATGTTTGTTCAAAATTAACATTCATTCCAATTAAATAAAATACTCAATTTGAGCGTTTTTCGTTTAATTCATGACTTCTTAAATGCTGAATTAATTCGTCTGTAGATCTGAATCCAAGTTTTTTTAAAATATTCCTTCTGTGACCGTCAACCGTATGATTGCTTATGAAAAGCGCTTCTGCAATTTCTTTACTCTTTTTACCTTGATATAATAATTTTAAAATTTCTACTTGCCTCGGACTTAATTTTAAATAGAGTGAATCATGAAAGTAATTTTTGTAAAATAATGTTTGATATCTGTTCTTATCATCCAGAATTTTTACTGCACAGCTAGAAGATTGCCCTTCTGTTTCAACTATAGTATAATGAGCTAACCCTAATATTGGCTTTCCTTTTTCGTCAAAATGCGTAGGTGAAAGTGAGGCAACAATTTGAACATAAGTTCCCTGAATGGTTTTTACTCGGAAATTATAGGAATAGACTAATTTTTTTCTATCGGCAGGCTTTACTTTTGATAATGTAAATTCCATCATATCTTGAGAACTTTTTAACCAATGCTCACAATCTTCCGGATGTAAGCACGAAATCCAAAATTTTGCCCCGTTTTTCAACATATCTTCTCTACTGTATCCCAATGAATATTCAAAATTTTTACTGACAAATTCATAAGAGGAGTTCGCCGTATTTATAAATATAAAGAACGATTGAGAGGGGGGGAGA
>CAZWAN010000079.1:0-11274 GCA_964631875.1 uncultured Flavobacteriaceae bacterium | reverse complement strand
ATTACTTTATCACAATCGATCAGGGAAATGGTTTAAGAATAGGAGAAAAAGAAAAAGAGAACCTTCCAGATATCATACCGGTTGGCACATATCAAGACTTTTATGTATATGAATTAGAGGAAAGAAATTTATTTGCCAACGGACAGCAATGGCTTGGTGAGGATCTGAGTTTCTCAAATAGTATTAATTTAAATCTTCCTTTTGAAAATATTGAGTTAACTGAAGATTTATGGATTCGATTTCGGGGCGTTACCATTTCTAGTACATCTTCACAAATGAGTCTTTCGGTCAATGGGATTCAAGCCATTAATCTGAATTTTGCTCCGGTTTCAAACAATTCTCTTCGTTTAGCAAGCACTGCTGAAGGAATTCAAAATATCTCTGCACCCACTTCCGGTTTAAAAATTGAGGTCAACTATAACAATAGTGGTAATCCTTCTGCCCGAGGATTTTTAGATTACATCGAAATAATGGGTACAAAAAGGCTTGTGGCAAATGGAAATCAGTTCGTATTTAGAAATATGGAGACCACAGAGAACAACAATTATGAATATTCCATTGAAAACAAACAAAACATAGATGAATTGTGGGATATCACAGACCCGTACAATCCAATTATAATAAAGGATAGCTCTGACAACAATACCTTTAAATTTCAAACGAGAGGAGTTGAAAATAGTACATATATCGTATTAAATGATGCTGATTATTACCGTCCAACTGTACCTGAAAAGGCTAGAATTCCCAACCAAAATCTGCATGCGTTAAAAGACCTGCAATATGTTTTAATTACAAATAGCGCATTAAAATCGGAAGCTAAAAGACTTACCGATTATCATCAAACAAAAGGATTAACTACTGCGGTGGTTGAAGTCGATGAAATCTATAATGAGTTTGGCTCAGGTTCACCTGATCTCACCGCAATTAGAGATTTTGTCAAATTTCTCTATGATAATGCGAGTTCAAATAATACTCAAATCAAATATGTGTGCCTCTTTGGTGATTCATCTTTTGATTTTAAAGACAGGATCGCTCAAAACAACAATATCGTTCCTGCCTTTCAATCGTATGAAAGTTTTGATTTGGCAAGAGGTTTCGTGACTGATGATTATTTTGGTATGATGGCTGATGACGCCGGACAACTTCTAGGCTCGGATCAACAAGAGGTAGCTACCGGCAGATTTCCAATATCCAATATCGTCGAAGCAAAGGCCTCGATAGATAAGATATTAGCTTTAGAAAATGAATCCTTTGGTGACTGGCGGAACCAAATTACCGTGATAGCCGATGATCCCGATGATCCTTCAGAATTTGTTTTACAGCAAGCAGTAGATATTATTGCTCAAGATATAGAGCAAAACCATCCCGTATTTAATCTTAAAAAGATTTACGCTGATGCCTACCAACAGGAAACCTCGGCAGGAGGTGAAAGATATCCGACCGTAAATTTGGCTATTGACAATGCGATCACAGCAGGTACACTTTTGGTAGATTATTTTGGGCATGGCGGTGTGGATGGTTGGGCAAATGAGCGTATCTTGGAGGTTCCTCAAATTCAAAGTTGGACAAATACTCCCTTTTTTCCTTTAATGATAACAGTTACCTGCGAGTTTTCTCGATTTGATAATCCCTTGCGACCAACCGCGGGTGAATATGTTTTTTGGAATCAAAATGGTGGTTCATCTGCTATGATCACCACAACCAGAGAGATTTTTATTAGTACCGGTCAGATTTTTAATAGAAGTTTGATCAAAAATCTTTTAGAAATAGATCCTGAACAATCTATAGCCGAATCTTTGATAAAAACGAAGAACGAAACTTTCAGTACCCAAAAGTTCTTTGTCTATTATTTTGGTGATCCGGCTGTTCAATTAGGTAGAGCCCAACCAAATGTACAAATCAGTAAACTCAATGGAAAAGACATTACCCAAGTAAAAGACACACTGAAAGCACTTTCTAAAATTAATATTGAGGGTTTTATTACAAACAGTAATAATCAAATTCTTGATGATTTTAATGGCGAAATCAGTACCACAATTTTCGATAAACCCCTTAATAAAAAGACCTTAGATAATGATAATTTTGGTCGAAAAATGGAGTTCACCGCTGTAGAGAGTAAAATTTTTAGAGGTCGGGCAACAGTAAATAATGGTAAGTTTGAACTTACATTTGTTGTTCCACGGGATATTAGAATTGCTTTTGGACAAGCAAAATTTAGTTTTTATGCAAATAACTCAGCACTTGATTTTGCAGGGCTAAACAATGAAATTATAGTTGGCGGGCTTGATGAAAATGCTGCGGAAGATAATATTGGTCCGGAAATAAAACTCTTCTTAAATGACGAATATTTCGTTGAAGGAGGAAATACCGATAGTTCACCTGTACTCATCGCTAACTTATTCGACGCATCTGGAATAAATACCTCGATTACCGCAGTAGACCATGATATTATCGCCATTTTAGACAATGATGAAGCCAATCCTATTGTGCTAAACGATTATTACAAAACAGAACTGGACGACTTTACGCGCGGGCAAGTGAGATATAAATTACCCAATTTAAAACCGGGTATCCATAATTTATCATTTAAATGTTGGGATACGTACAATAATTTATCCGAATCTGCGTTGAATTTTGTTGTAGTAGACGATAGTGGACTAGTTTTAAGCAATGTACTTAACTATCCCAACCCCTTTGTAAATTATACTGAATTTTGGTTTAATCATAATAAACCTGGTCAGTTATTGGAAACTCAAGTGCAAGTTTTTACCATTTCCGGAAAATTGATAAAGACTTTACAAGCGAGTATTCAGACAAACGGCAATTTATCCAGAGAGATAAAATGGGACGGATTAGATGATTTTGGAAATAAAATCGGAAAAGGTGTGTATATTTATAAATTAAAGGTAACAGCTCCATTATCAAATCTTACTGCAGAAAAAATAGAAAAATTGGTAATTTTATAGCACACAACCCTTGTAACAACTCTTAAATGAAATCATTAAGCGCTCTACTACTCATCACTTTATTATCACTCAATCTTTTTGCTCAAGACCAACCTAATCCTATCACAACGGCAGCACCTTTTTTATTGGTTGCACCTGATGCACGTGCCGGTGGTCTGGCAGATATGGGAGGGGCAACCTCTGCGGATGCCAACTCTTTACAATACAACGCAGCTAAATATGCTTTTTCTCAAGCACAGTATACTATTGGTCTTAACTACACCCCTTGGCTCAGAAACCTCACTAATGATGTTTTTGTGGGAAACTTAAATTTTAGTCAGCGATTGAATGAAAGAAGTGCATGGGCCACAAGTTTGACCTATTTTTCTTTAGGAACAATTGATTTAACTGATGATACCGGACAAATAATAGGGTCTGAAAATCCGAATGAATTGGCTTTGGCCGGGGCATATGCTTTAAAATTGAGCGAAGAGTTTTCTATGGGAGTTGTATTGAGATATATCCGTTCTGATTATGCCCTTCGTGTAGAGAATTCTGACTTAAATACGGTCAATACCTTTTCTGTAGATATCAACGGTTTTTACCAAACTGAAGAAAAGTATTACAATAATTTTAATGGGCGATGGAGGGCCGGTTGGAATATATCGAACATTGGACCCAAAGTACAACTAACCAGTGGTGGGGATGAGAGTTTTATTCCTACCAATTTAAAATTAGGTGGTGGATTTGAATTTATCTTAGACAACGTAAATTCTATCACAACAACTTTAGAATTGAATAAATTACTCGTTCCTACTCCACCAATCATCGATACCCAAACCGGAGAAATCATTGCCGGAAAAGACGATAATGTAAACTTTTTGGAAGGTATGGTTCAATCATTCTATGATGCTCCGGATGGATTTTCTGAAGAATTGAATGAAATCATTTGGTCATTAGGTGCTGAATATATGTACAATAATACTTTCGCATTGAGAGCGGGTTATTTTCATGAAAATGAAATGAAGGGAGGAAGACAGTATTTTACTTTAGGAGCAGGCTTCAAATTCAGAAGCAGTATGCTGGATATCTCCTACTTAGTAAATACATCAGACGTGAATAATCCTTTAGAAAATACTTTGCGCTTTTCACTTACTTTTAATTTAGGTGATCTTTATGAAAATTATTAATGAAAGAATTTGAACATCAAATTAAATTTGTTGAAATAGAAGATCGTTCCGCGTTAAACGATAAGGAAAAGGAATTGCTTAAAAAAGCAGAATGGGCCCGTGACAAAGCCTATGCACCGTATTCAAAATTTTTAGTGGGTGCTTCAGTATTATTAGAAAATAACAAAATCATCACAGGAAATAATCAGGAAAATGCAGCCTATCCTTCCGGGATATGCGCAGAAAGGGTAGCTGTTTGGAAAGCCATGTCTGAATTTCCCGAGATAGCCATTCAATCTATTTTCATTGTAGCGAAATCCTTAAATTATTCCATCGCAGAACCTATCCCTCCCTGTGGAAGTTGCCGCCAAACCTTATTGGAATATGAATTCCGTCAAAAAAAGCCTATGTCAATTTACTTTGCAGGCGAAACGGGTAAAATTATTAAAGTGGATAGTGTAAATCATCTTTTGCCTTTTGCTTTTAATCAGGATTATCTTTAACATGCCGGATATCCAAAATAGAGAAGATCTCGAACAGATAGTTCAATTATTTTACAAAAAACTATTGTCCGACAATCAGATCAATCATTTTTTTACAAAGTTCAGAGACCCCAAAATATTGTCTGAACACCTTGCCATTTTAGTCGATTTTTGGGATAATATTGTTTTTTATTCAGGCACCTATCAACGAAATGCAATGGCACCACATGTAATGCTGCATAAAGAAAAGGCCATGAAAACTGAACATTTTGAGATTTGGTTAGAACATTTATCAGCTGCGGTTGACGAAAATTTTAAAGGTGATAATTGTCAGATTCTAAAAACCAGAGCTTTGTCTATCGCTACGGTCATGAGAATTAAAATAAGTGAGTTAAACCAAAATCTATAAATGTGTTCCCGGTTCTATTTCAAGGGGAATTTCATCCTTTTTAAAAAGCCTTGCTTTATATTCACCTCTAAGCACAATTTTTTCACCTGTGACTTCCAACCAGCTCCCTTCCCTTAAGCCGATGACCGGAATTTTGTTTAGCGTATGGTATTCTTTTATTCTGGTTTCTCTAGTTTCTCCTTGATGCTTTGAATTTGGATCAGGATCTAAATAATGAGGATTAATTTGATAAGGAATACAGTTTAAAGTGTGAAAGCTAGATGGATAGACAATAGGCATATCATTGGTGGTTTGCATGGTAGGCCCTGTTATATTGCTTCCGGCACTCGTTCCTAAATATCTCGCCCCTGATTCAATTCTTTTTGATAATACATCCATCAAGTTTAGATCATGCAATGTTTTGACCAACAAAAAAGTATTTCCACCTCCGGTAAAAATTGCTTCGGCATTGGCAAGCGCTTTTTTTGGTTCTTCAAATTCTTGTATACCTTTCACTACTTTTTCAATTTTCGAAAAAGCTTCTCTGGCTTTTGAAGTGTACTCTTCGAGTGAAATCCCGCCGGGTCTGGCATATGGAATAAACAGAACCTCATCGACCGATTTAAAGAACTGACTTAATACAGGCAATAAATAATCCAAATATTGACCACCATACAAAGTCGAAGTACTGGCTATAACCATATTTTTCATGAGTGTAATTTTAAGGATCAATTTAACAAAAGTTTATCAGACAGATTTTATACGCTTCTGTTTATTTTTACAACCCATGAAAAATTTGCTTTTGCTCATTTTATTGATTTCCGGTTTGGCCAACGCCCAAAATGACAGAGTTGTTTTTAGGGGTTTGGTGTACTCAGATTCTATGAGGATCGCAGATGCTCATGTGATCAACCTTAGCTCAAAAAGAGGAACTACGAGCGATAAGCAAGGTATTTTCACCATTTGGGCAAGAGTATCAGATACGATTGTCATCTCAAATATTGAGTACCATGACAAGAGTTGGGTCCTTACTGAAAAGGATATTCAAAATCCTACCACCCTTTTTAAGTTAACTCCCCGGCAAATTGAATTGGAGGAGGTAATTCTTAAAAAAACAAATAATATGGCTACCTCTCTCAACTTGCCCAATGCCGGAAAAGAGCCTTTGACAAAAGTTGAACGGCAATTAAACCAGTATAGTCAGGCGAGTACGCCTCTTGTAGTATTGGGAGCCCTGTTGGGACAAAAAGGAGGAATCAGTGACCTCTATAATATCATCAGTGGTAACCGAAAAAAACATCGAAAACTCAATCAATACATTCAGGAAGATATTGAACGTGATAGATACCTATTGCTATGCGAAGAAATACAGGAACATTTCGGGGAAAACTTTTTTATCGAAAAATTAAACATCCCAAAAGAATGGATTAACCCATTTTTACTACATTGCAAAAAGTTTAATGTTTCTTATTTGTTTGAAGAGCAAAGATACCTCGAACTCACTGATGTTTTCATTAGAGAAAAAGGTTATTTTATGGAAGCAGTCCTAAATAGATAATTCGTGCTGAAAAAAATTATTTCACTGTGTTTTTTCTTGTCTTTTGCATTTATTTCCAATGCGCAGGAAGAACGAATTGTATTGCGTGGAGAATTGATCAATGCCGAACAATCTACTGAAGACATTCATATTATTAACTTATCCAGTAAAAGAGGAACGTTGAGCAATGCTTTCGGATTATTTGAAATAGAAGCAAAAGCCAATGATACACTATTAATTTCGAGTCTTATTTTTGATAAAAACGAAATAATTGTCACCGAAGATAATATTGAAGACAGAAAAATATCTATAGAATTAAACATTAAAGTAGAACTTTTACAGGAAATTTTTCTAGAGAATAAAGACTTGATGATCGTGACAGATACCCCGGCTGTGGAAGTCAATGCAAAAACTTTGGCCCTGCCAAACCATGATGCTCGGGTTTTAACTCCTCTGGAAAGAAAAGTGAATTATTATAACAAAGGTGGAAATATTGACAAATTGTATGGAATTCTATCCGGCAATACCAAAGCTTTAAAACAAATGCAATCCAATGTTAGTGATGATGACGTATTGAAATTGATACAAGTTTACTTTTCTGATAAATATTTCACTACTTTGTTAGGTATCGAAGAAAACAGAATTTCTGAATTTCTAAATAGTTGTCAACAACAAAACATCGCACAACTCTATAGAATAGAAGCCTTTAGTGAGCTGATTTCTGCATTGGACGATTGCAGCAAGAATTTTGATTAGATCTTCCAAATGTATTTGCTGGCTAAACTTCTATAAGGTCGCCAGCGCTCAGAAATTTCTGTCATTTTTTCTTTCAATAAGACCTTTTCTGCATCAAGTGCGTATAATTTTTTCATTCCCTGCTGTATGCCCAAATCATCAACCGGAAAAACATCAGGTCGATCTAAGGGAAACATCAAGATCATTTGAGCCGTCCACTTCCCTACTCCTTTGATCTGGGTTAGTAAATCGATAATTTCATCATCCGGCAAATTGCTAAGCGTTTCAAAAGACAAATCATTTTCTAAAGAAAATTGGGCAACATTTTGTAAATACCTGGCTTTATTAAATGACAAACCAACTGCTCTCAATACCGAAATATCTGTTTCAATCAATTTTTCCGGCACCGGATATAAATCAAATAAATGAGTAAAACGTTTCCAAATTACGTCTGCAACCTTTCCCGATAATTGCTGTGAAACAATAGATCTGAGCAGTGATTGATAAATATCGGTTTCCACAGATGGATGAATACTTACACCGGAAGCGGCGATAGCATGGTACAAAATGGGATCAACTCGGTAATGCGGAATAATTTCTTGATAAGCTTTCAATTAGTTTTTATTTAATTGGTTTAGATTTGCATTTTTTACGAAGTTAATCAATATTCGGCATGAGATTTTTCAAATATATTTTCCTATTTCTTTCTCTTCTTTGTCTTTCCTTTTCTGTACATAAATATTACGTCAGTGTAACTGAAATAAAATTCGCAGAACAAAAAAGAGAATTACAGATCTCGATGCGATTCTTTATTGACGACGTTGAAGCTGTATTAAATCAGAGGTTTGATAAAGAATTCTATTTGGCTACAAAAAAGGAATTGAATGACGCAGATAATTACCTCAAATTATATATCGATCAAAAATTTCAAATTAAAGTAAACGGCCAAATTATTTCGACCAACTACCTGGGTAAGGAATATGAAAATGACGTGGTCTATTTTTATCTTCTAGCAGACAAAATCAGTTCCGTTGATGTAATAGAAGTGACAAACACCATGTTGTACGAAAAATTTGAAGATCAGGAAAACTATATTCAGTTGAATATCAATGATCAACGCAACACTTTTATCTTGACAAAAAGGAATGATAAAGAAATGTTAAAATACTAAAATTAACCGACTACTAAATAGGGAATTATCCTATATTGGCATGGATTTAAAGGAAAAAATACATATGAGAAAAAAAATTATTCTAACACTACTATCCGGGATCTTTGCAGTTTCAATGTTCTCACAAGAAACAAAGCCCGCGGAAAGAGAACAGGGACATTACAATACCAGTAAATTCAGACAATTATATCAGGAATTACCTACGCCAAATAGCTACAGAACAGCTTCCGGGGCACCTGGCCATGAATATTATCAGCAACAAGCCGATTATAAAATGGATATTGTTTTGGATGACGAAAAACAACGTATCTATGGGGAAGAAATAATTACTTATTTCAACAATTCACCTGATGATCTGGATTTTTTATGGGTACAGTTAGACCAGAATATAAGAGCAGCAGATGCCAAAACACAGGATGTAAAAGAAGGCGGACCTGGTGTTTTTTATAGTCCTGAGAAATTTACCCAGTCGTTTTTAGGAAAACCTTTTGACGGAGGGTTTAAGATAGACTATGTACAGAATACTACCGGAGGAAATTTGCCTTATACCGTGAACGGAACCATGATGCGCGTAGATTTGCCAAAAACTTTAAAGCCCGGAGAGAATACGAGCTTTAAAGTAAAGTGGTGGTATAATATCCCTGAACATACCGTTGACCGCTCGAGATCGGGTTTTGAACATTTTCCAAAAGATGGAAATAATACCTACATCATCGCTCAGTTTTTTCCAAGAATGGCAGTTTATAATGATGTGGAAGGATGGCAAACCCTTCAATTCTTAGGAACCGGTGAATTTGCCTTGCCTTTTGGAAATTATGAGGTGAACATTACTACCCCTGCTGATCACATTTTAGACGGGACCGGCTATGTTTTGAACAGGAAAGACATGCTTACCAAAGACCAATGGAAACGATACGAACAAGCACAAAACTCTTTCGATAAACCTGTTGTAATCGTCACTCAGAAAGAAGCAGAGGAAAGCGAAAAATCTTTTTCCAAAAAAACCAAAACGTGGAAATTAAAAGCAGATAATGTGCGCGATTTTGCTTTTGCCTCTTCAAGAAAATACATTTTAGATGGTCAGGCAGTAAAAATTGGCGATAAAAAAGTAATGGCCATTTCACTCTATCCAAAAGAAGGTAATCCATTATGGGAAGAATACTCAACCAGAGTGGTTGCACATACGGTCGAAAGTTATTCAAGAAGAATGTTCGACTATCCTTACCACAAGGCGATCTCTGTTCATGCAAAACAACAAGGCATGGAATACCCAATGATATGCTGGAACTTCGGAAGACCTAATGAAGATGGTACCTACTCCGAAAGAACCAGAAATGGAATGATTGGCGTTATTACACATGAAGTTGGACACAATTGGTTCCCTATGATCGTAAATTCTGACGAACGCCAATGGGGTTGGATGGACGAAGGCCTGAATACTTTTGCGGAACTTTTAGCAGAACAGGAATTTGAATCAGGATTTCCATCGAGGGGCTTTCCAAAAGACGTTGTAAGTTACATGAGTGGCGATCAAAGCAGAATTGCGCCGATCATGACACAACATGACAATGTATATAGCAGTGGATCAAATGCTTATTCGAAACCTGCTGCCGGATTGTATATGTTAAGAGAAGTGATTCTTGGACATGAACTTTTCGACAAAGCATTTAAAACCTATGCCGAGAGATGGAAATTTAAACACCCTACTCCGGCAGATTTCTTTAGAACCATGGAAGACGCCTCAGGCACAGACCTTGATTGGTTCTGGAGAGGTTGGTTCTTTACTACAGATTATACAGATATTGGTGTAAAAGAAGTGAATAAATATGTGGTTACAGACCAGCCTACTGAAAGGGCAAAATCAATGGCGGCAAGATATGGCATGAAAGTGGAAGATTTCTTACCTGCACTTTTCTTAATAAATCCTGATAGTGAGGAGTACAAAAAAGATTTGGCCAAAGATGTTGACCCCGTCAAAGATTTTAAATTTTTGGGCGACTTCCTCAATGAAAATTATACAGAAGAAGAAAGACAATCTTTAAAGAAAACAAAATATTTTTATGAGATCGTTTTTGAAAAACCGGGGGGCTTGGTGATGCCTATTTTAGCAGAATTTACTTATGCTGATGGAACAAAAGAGCAAAAATATTATCCGGCAGAAATATGGAGGTTTAATGATAAAGAAATAAAGAAGTTAGTACCTTCAGAAAAAGAAATTGTAGAAATAAACGTGGATCCAAATAATTTAACAGCTGATATTGACCAGTCTAACAACAGTTGGCCTAAAAAACAGGAAGAAACCAAATTTGACCAATTTCAAAAAAATAAAGTAAGTCAATAACAAGAAAAAGGCTGTTTTTCAAACAGCCTTTTTTTATACCCTTATTTGAATTGAGTTCTTCACTTCATTGATAATAAAAGTGCTATAAGCACTCCCAATATAATCCAACATGGTGAGCTTAGTATTTAAAAATTCTCGGTAAGCCTTCATATTTTTTACCGCAACCTTTAAAATATAATCGTATTCACCACTTACATTGTAACACTCCAGCACCTCATCAAATTGCAGCACTTCCTTTTCAAACTTCTTCACCAGATCATGCCTATGCTGCAGTAATTTGATCTGACAAAAAGCAATAAATGATTTGTCAATTTTTTCAAAGTCGACCAAAGCCACATATTGTTTGATAACCCCGGTCCTCTCCAATTTTCGAACACGCTCATAAACTGCCGTATTTGACAAACCCAATTGATGAGCCATTTGTTTAGTCGTTGTCTTACTATCGGTTTGTAAAATCCAAAGTATTTCCTGATCTATATTATCAATTTTCATGAATTATTTTCTAT
>CAZWAN010000078.1:0-11288 GCA_964631875.1 uncultured Flavobacteriaceae bacterium | reverse complement strand
TGAAATGGGAACAAGATGAGGTATTATTAATTTAATTATTTTTGCTTAACGAAATTATTAAATTCTAAATAGATATAGCCAAAAATTATGAAATCAAAAATAAAAGCATTTATGGATGAGGTGATTGAACGAAATGGTCATGAACCTGAATTCATTCAAGCTGTCCAAGAAGTGGCAGAAACCGTAATCCCTTATATCGCTCAACAAGAGATTTACAATGGGAAAAATATCTTGTTGCGCATGGTTGAACCCGAAAGAGCCATTACCTTTCGAGTGGCTTGGGTTGATGATACCGGCGAAATACAAGTGAATAGAGGGTATAGAATTCAGATGAATTCTGCCATAGGCCCATACAAGGGAGGTTTGCGTTTTCATCCTACTGTGAATATGAGTATTTTAAAATTCTTGGCTTTTGAGCAAGTGTTCAAAAATAGTTTGACAACTTTGCCCATGGGTGGAGGAAAAGGAGGATCAGATTTTGATCCAAAAGGGAAATCTGATGGAGAGGTAATGCGTTTTTGCCAAAGTTTCATGTCTGAATTATACAGACATATTGGACCAAATACTGATGTTCCCGCAGGAGATATTGGCGTTGGTGGAAGAGAAATCGGATTTTTATATGGTACCTACAAAAGATTGAGAAACGAATTTACCGGAGTTTTGACCGGAAAAGGTTTGTCGTGGGGGGGTTCTTTAATAAGACCTGAAGCCACGGGTTACGGTGCTGTTTATTTTGCAAAAAGTATGCTAGAGAGACAAGGCAAAAATTTGAATGGTAAAACTATATTGGTCTCAGGTTCCGGTAATGTCGCCCAGTTTGCCACTGAAAAGGCAACTCAGTTAGGGGCGAAAGTCGTCACTTTATCCGATTCTTCGGGGTATATTTTTGACAAAGATGGCATAGACGCTGATAAATTGGCCTTTGTTATGGATTTGAAAAATGTTAAAAGAGGCAGAATAAAGGAATATGTTAAAAAATATCCCAAAGCAAAATATTATGAAGGTAAAACGCCATGGCATGAGAAATGCGAATTGGCCTTTCCTTGTGCTACACAAAATGAACTCAATGGAGAGGATGCCAAAATATTAATTTCAAATGGTTGTATTTGTGTTAGCGAAGGAGCCAATATGCCTTCTACTCCTGAAGCAATAGCTGTATTTCACAAAGCAAAAATACTTTTTGCACCGGGTAAGGCATCTAATGCAGGTGGTGTGGCTACGTCAGGTTTGGAAATGAGTCAAAACTCTTTGAGATTAAATTGGACGAGAGAAGAAGTTGATACCAAACTACAAAAAATCATGAGTGATATTCACGAGTCATGTATCAAGTATGGAACCCAGGAAGATGGTTATATAGATTATGTGAAAGGGGCAAATATTGCTGGATTTGTAAAAGTAGCTGATGCCATGCTCGCTCATGGGGTTGTGTAATCCAAAAAGGAACAAAATGAAAAAAGGGTTGAATTTTCGACCCTTTTTTTCGATTAAATTGAAAGTTTCTCCCTATTATTGAATAACTTCCGAATTCAATTTTCACAAAAAAATGAAAAGAAAACCACTTCCCGACCTTAAAACTTATGAGTTTGAAGAAGTTGCTTTCAATGAATTGATGCGAGATCGAATCAATAAGGTTTTGATCGTATGTTCTAACTACGATTTTTACATGCTGGAGGAAGACGGTAGAATTGATGAGCGGATTTTTAATGAATACACAGACCTGAACTTGAGGTATCCTCCAAGTTTCCTTCATGCCAATTCCGCTGCACAAGCCATTAAGTTAATGCGCTCAGACAAGATTGATTTGGTCATCACTTGGCTAGACATAGGAAAATACAATGCTTTTGAGACTTCAAAACAAATCAAAGAAGCCTTTCCAAATGTTCACATTACTGCAATTAGTCATTATTCTTCCGAACTGAGAAAAAAAGTATTAAATGCGCAAACGGGTATAATAGATGCTGTTTTTCATTGGAGCGGAAATGTAGAGATTTTCTTGGCCATTATTAAATTGGCTGAGGACAGAATGAATGCAGAACGAGATATCAATGAAATTGGTGTAAAAGCTATATTACTAGTTGAAGATTCTATTCGATTCTACTCCCGGTATCTCCCGCTTATTTACAAGATCATATTAAAACAAACCCGCTCATTCATGTCGGAAGGTCTCAATGAACACCGAACGATGATGCTGATGCGGGGGCGACCAAAAATTCTTTTGGCTACAAATTTCGAAGAAGGAATTGCCCTATTTGAAAAGTATAAGCATAATTTACTGGGGGTTATTTCTGATGTAAATTATTTTAAAGGAGGAAAGAGAGATCCTAAGGCAGGATTTGAATTGTTGAAATATGTGCGCAGTATTGAGCGATATTTCCCTTTCCTTATGCAATCATCTGACATTGAAAATGAAAAAATGACGCTGGAATTAAAGGGTAAATTTTTACATAAACATTCCGAGACAGTTGGTAGTGAAATAAAGGATTATATCACCAAATATTTTTCTTTTGGCGCATTTGAGTTTTGGGATCCTGTGCAGATGAAAGTATTAGCTACTGTAACAGATTTGAATGAATTTCAAAAAGCGTTAACTTTTGTCACGAACGACGCTATTGTTTACCATTCTAAAAGAAGTGAGTATAGCAAATGGTTGCAATCGCGTGCACTATTCTCTTTGGCGAATTTATTTAGTAATGTAGAATATGAAGATTTTGAGGATGTAGATCAAATTCGTGTTTTTTTGATCGATGGAATAAAAGCATATAGAGTTTTTAGATCGAGAGGGGTTATTGCGAAATTTGATAAGAATCGTTATGATGAATACCTGGGTTTCGCCCGAATCGGTGATGGCGCATTAGGAGGAAAGGGAAGAGGACTAGCTTTTATCAATACTTTTCTTAAAAGACATAAGCTATATAACAAGTTTAAGGATGTGATTATTTCTATTCCAAGAACAGTTGTTGTAAGTACAGAAGTGTTTGATGAGTTTATGGAAAAACATGATCTTATTAATTTTGTCGCTGCTTCAAATGACGATGAGGAGATCTTAAAAATGTTTGTTTCTAAACCTTTGCCCGATTGGGTATTAGAAGATATTCGTGTTTTTCTGAACGTTACTAAATCACCCTTGGCCATTCGTTCATCAAGTGTATTAGAAGACTCACACTATCAGCCATTTGCCGGCGTATTTGCCACCTATATGATACCTAATACGAGAAAAGATAAGATGCTGGAGATGGTAGCAAATGCCATAAAATCGGTCATGGCATCTGCCTTTTATCAAGATAGTAAAGCCTATTTAAAAGCTACCTCTCATACCATAGAAGAAGATAAAATGGCTGTGATCTTGCAAGAAATTACAGGTAAACAATACAGAGATGTTTATTATCCGAATGTGTCAGGTGTAGCCAGGTCGATTAATTTTTATCCTATCGGTAATGAATTGCCCGAGGAGGGAATCTGTAATATCGCTCTGGGTCTAGGTGAAATCATTGTTGGAGGTGGCCAAACTTTGCGATTTTCTCCCCATCATCCAAAACAAGTTTTACAGCTATCCTCACCTGGCTCAACAATGCGAGAAACGCAACAATATTTTTATGGATTAGACATGGACCCTGATAGCTATGTCACTTCCACTTCTGAAGCAATCAACAAAAAGAAAATCAACATAAGAACTGCCGAAGATCAATCTTCTTTTAAATTCGTGGCTTCTACATACGACCTACAAAATAATGTAATCAGACCTGGTATATTACAAGAGGGCTTTAGAGTAATCACTTTTGATAATATTTTAAAATACGACACTTTCCCTTTACCCCAAATTCTCCAGGATCTCTTGAGAATTGGGCAGGATGAAATGAGTAACCCAATAGAAATCGAGTTCGCCATTAAATTAGATGTACCAAGCGGACAACCAAAAGAGTTTAGTTTTTTGCAAATTAGACCCATTGTAGAAACGTATGATGGAAAAGAAGGCAGATTAGGCGATGTACTGGAAAAAGATACAATTGTATATTCAAATTCGGCCTTAGGAAATGGCAGATATGATCATGTCTATGACTTTGTTTATGTAAAGCCTGAAACTTTTCAAAGTGCTAAAACAAGAGAAATAGCCAAGGCAGTAGAAGAGATTAATAGGAGATTTATGTTGTACAACCAACAATATGTGCTATGCGGACCGGGCAGATGGGGTTCCAGTGATCCTTGGTTGGGAATCCCTGTAATCTGGCCGCAAATTTCTTCAGCGAAAATTATTATCGAGGCCGGACTGAATAACTTTAGAATCGATCCTAGTCAAGGAACTCATTTTTTCCAAAACTTAACTTCCTTTAAAGTTGGATATCTAACGGTGAATCCATTTGTTGGAGATGGGTTTTTAGATATTGATTATTTAAATAGCCATGAGGCTGTTTTTGAGAATGAATTTTTAAGACATGTCAAATTCGAGAATCCTTTACAGATTATAATCGATGGAAAAACAAACAAAGCAGCTATCTTTAAAGATGGCTGCTTACCCGAGCCTCATAAAAATCAGAGTGAAATGTCGCTAGATGAGTTACCGCCCGAAGGATTTATGTAAAAAATAGAAATAAAATAAAAAGATTAAAAAATACAGATATGAACGTAAAAGAAATTTTAAACAATTTAGAGACTAGGCATCCTGGCGAGCATGAATACCTTCAAGCAGTAAGAGAAGTACTAGAATCAATTGAAGAGATTTATAATCAGAATCCGCAGTATGAGGCAGCAAAGATTATTGAACGATTGGTTGAGCCCGATCGTATTTATACTTTTCGCATTTCTTGGATAGATGATGCTGGAAATGTCCAGGTAAATTTAGGCTATCGTGTGCAATTTAACAATGCTATTGGCCCTTATAAAGGAGGAATTCGTTTGCACCCAAGTGTGAACTTGAGTATTCTGAAATTCCTTGGATTCGAGCAGATCTTTAAAAATGCTTTGACCACTTTGCCAATGGGAGGTGGAAAAGGAGGGTCGGATTTTAATCCCAAAGGGAAATCAGATACGGAAATCATGCGTTTTTGCCAAGCTTTTATGCTGGAATTATGGCGGGTGATTGGTCCTAATACAGATGTGCCTGCAGGGGATATCGGAACTGGCGGTAGAGAAATTGGATTTATGTATGGAATGTATAAAAAGCTTCAATTCGAAAATTCAGGTGTTTTTACCGGCAAAGGTCTAAATTGGGGAGGTAGTTTGATAAGACCTGAAGCTACGGGTTTTGGTGCAACTTATTTTACCAAGGAAATGTTAGATACAAAAAATGATACTTTTAAAGATAAAATTGTTTCTGTTTCGGGATTTGGAAATGTGGCATGGGGAGTAGCACTTAAAGTCACAGAACTGGGAGGAAAAGTTGTTACTATTTCGGGCCCTGACGGATATATCTATGATGAGAAAGGATTAGATGCTGATAAGATCAATTACTTGTTGAGTTTAAGAGCATCGAATAATGATATTGTCTCTCCATATGCTGAGGTCTTTCCGGAAGCAAAATTTTTTCCGGACAGGAAACCTTGGGAGGTTCCTTGCGATATCGCCATGCCAAGTGCCATTCAAAATGAGCTCGATGGGGAAGACGCAAAAATCTTAATTGCCAATGGTGTAAAATATATAGTTGAAGTATCTAATATGGGTTGCACACCTGAGGCGGTTGAATTATTCCATAAGAACAAATTGCCATTTGCTCCCGGGAAAGCGGCAAATGCCGGAGGTGTAGGTGTTTCAGGTTTAGAGATGTCTCAAAATGCCATGAAAATGAATTGGACCAAAGAGGAAGTCGATGGTAAATTGCATCAGATCATGTCTTCTATACATGAGGCTTGTTCAAAATACGGAACCGACCCTGACGGATATATCGACTATGTAAAAGGGGCTAACATTGCCGGATTTATAAAAGTGGCCGACGCCATGATGGATTTGGGCGTTGTTTAGGATAAAGAGAAAAATAAAAAAGGCCTTTACAAAGGCCTTTTTTATTTTCTAAAAAATCGATTTATTTTTTACTTCTCATATAAGCTGCTAAGGCTTGAAGCTCTTCAGCAGTTAAATCTTTTACAAAGCCGTCTAAGTTTGCTTTCATAATGGCAACTTGTCCCGGATCAGTATCTACAATGGCTTCAGCATTACCTTTTAAAAATTGAACGATATTGCCATTTTTTTCGTCGTAAATTCTTACAATATCTTTAACTGAGGGGCCAACTACTTTCGTGTCAATTTGGTGGCAAGAAACACAAGTTTTTTCAGTAAATAATCTTTCACCCATTACTAATTGATCTTCAGCTTTTACAGGTTCACTTTGTACTTCAGTTTGAACCTCAGGCTTCATTTCTGGAGCAGCTGTTTTTTCTTTTTTATCTCCACAACTTACAATAAACAAAGAGGCTAATAGGGCTGAAAAATATAATTTTCTCATGATGTTAGGTTTAAATTTAGTATTGAGCACAAAGTTAAAGAATTAATATATGTTTTAAACAAAGATTTTGGGATATTTTTCGCCAAACACAGATAAGAGAAAACTCTAAAAAATAATGTAAATTTGCACTCCTTAAAGAAAGAAAATGTTAGAGAAAATTAGCTTAGTAAAGCAGCGTTTTGATGAAATCGCAGATTTGATTATTCAACCAGATATCATATCCGATCAAGACCGCTACATCAAGTTAACCAGAGAGTACAAAGACCTCGAAGAAATTGTTGACAAAGGCAATGAATATATTGCAGTGGTTCAAAATATTGAAGAAGCAAAGGAGATTATTTCAGAGGGGGCTGATGCCGAAATGATTGAGATGGCTAAACTGGAATTAGAGGAGGGCCAGGCAAAAATTCCTGTTTTAGAAGAGGAATTGCGATTTATGCTTATCCCAAAAGACCCGCAGGATGCGAAAAACGTTATTGTTGAAATTCGGGCAGGAACCGGAGGCGATGAGGCAAGTATTTTTGCCGGAGATTTATTTCGAATGTACCAAAAATTTGCAGCTGAGAAGGGCTGGAAATTGGAAGTTGAAGATTTGAATGAGGGTACTGCGGGTGGATATAAAGAAATTATTTTTAGCCTGACAGGTGATAATGTTTATGGAACAATGAAATTTGAATCGGGAGTGCATAGGGTACAACGTGTTCCTCAAACAGAAACACAAGGTCGTGTACATACTTCAGCAGCTACGGTAATGGTACTTCCTGAGGCGGAAGAGTTTGATATTGACTTGAAAATGAGCGATATAAGAACGGATTATTTCTGTGCCTCAGGTCCGGGTGGTCAATCTGTAAATACAACTTATTCTGCAGTAAGATTAACTCACGTTCCTACGGGAATTGTTGCTCAATGTCAGGACCAAAAATCACAACACAAGAATAAAGAAAAAGCATTAAAAGTGCTGAGATCCAGACTATATGAGCAGGAATTGCAAAAGAAACTGGACGAAGACGCAGCGCAAAGAAAAACCCTGGTGTCGAGTGGAGATAGATCAGCAAAAATTAGAACGTATAACTATCCTCAAGGAAGAGTAACCGAGCACAGGATTGGTTTAACCATATACGATTTGAGCAGTGTCATCAATGGTGATCTGACCAAAATCATCGAAGAATTGAAGTTAGCCGAGAACGCCGAGAAGATAAAAGCGACAGGAGATTCTTTTTAATCAGTATAAGATTGTTCTACTTCGCCCCAATTCCTTAAGGTATAAAATAACAAAGCCGAATCAAAATGATTCGGCTTTGTTTATATAAGCAAGAAATTGTTTTTATTTATTTTACTTTTTCAACAATGGCTTTGAAAGCCTCAGGGTTGTTCATCGCTAAATCAGCAAGAACTTTTCTGTTCAAGTCGATATTGTTAGCTTTTAATTTACCCATCAATTGTGAATAAGAAATTCCGTTCAAACGTGCACCCGCATTGATACGCTGAATCCATAATCCACGAAAGTTTCTCTTTTTGTTCTTTCTATCGCGGTATGAATAAGATAATGCTTTTTCAACTGCATTTTTAGCAACTGTATAAACATTTTTACGACGACCAAAGTAACCTTTGGCTTGTTTTAAAATCTTTTTTCTTCTAGCTCTTTTAGCTACTGAATTTACTGATCTTGGCATAATTTTAATTTTTTTTGTGTGAGGCAGACCCTATAAATTTGGATCATTTGATTGGCACTGACACAGGGTTAATATGAATTACCGAATAAACTTTTAGTTTATTTCAACGTTAATTGTTCCTTGATACTGTTTAAGTCGGTCGAATGAACCAACGTAGCATGTGTCAATTTTAATTTACGTTTTTTACTTTTCTTAGTCAAAATATGACTTTTGAAAGCGTGTTTTCTCTTAATTTTTCCAGTTCCTGTCAACTTGAAGCGTTTCTTGGCACTAGATTTTGTTTTCAATTTAGGCATCTTCTCTCGGTTTATAATTCTTGCTTATACTACTTTTATTTCTTTTTCTTAGGTGCCATGAGCATGGTCATTCTCTTACCCTCTAATTTGGGCATTTGCTCCACGGTTCCGTAATCTTCCAGATCTTGTGCTAACTTTAGCAATAATATCTGTCCTTGGTCTTTGTAAACTATGGACCTACCTTTAAAAAATACAAACGCTTTCAGTTTCGCTCCACTTTCGAGGAATTTCATCGCGTGTTTCTTCTTAAAGTCATAATCGTGGTCATCGGTGTTAGGACCAAATCTAATTTCTTTAACAACCACTTTGGTCGTTTTAGCTTTTAAAACTTTCTCCCGTTTTTTTTGTTCGTAGAGAAATTTTTTATAATCGATCACTTTGCAAACAGGAGGAGACGCATTTGGTGAAATTTCAACCAAATCCAATTCTTGTTCCAAGGCAATCGCTTTCGCTTGTGCGATGGGGTAAACGCCAACTTCGACATTTTCTCCAACCAAACGTACTTCAGGAACACGAATTTTCTCATTGATTCGATGCTTATCCTCTTTTTCTACTCTTAAGGTTCTGTTACCTCTACCTTTGTATACTGCGATATCTTTATAATTTTATTTCGATTAAATCGAAGGTTAATTCAAAATTGTGTTAGAGTTTTGTCAATTTCGTCTTGCACTATTTTTGCAAATTCTTCTATAGAGAAAGTGCCTAAGTCTCCATCACCATGTTTCCTCACTGAAACCGTAGCCTCATTTGCCTCACTTTCTCCAACGATCAACATAAAAGGTATTTTACTTATTTCGGCATCCCTTATTTTTCTACCTACCTTTTCGTTCCTATTGTCTACGAGGGCGCGAATTTCGTAATTTTCCAACAAATTTAAAACTTTTTCGCTATAATTTTGATATTTATCACTGATAGGTAAAATAATAGCTTGTTCCGGCATCAACCACAATGGGAAATTGCCACCCGTATGTTCAATCAAAATGGCTATGAATCTTTCCATTGAACCAAATGGTGCCCTATGGATCATTACCGGTCGGTGCAACTGGTTGTCTGCGCCTTTATAGGTTAGATCAAATCTTTCAGGAAGGTTATAATCTACTTGAATTGTTCCCAGTTGCCAAGATCTTCCCAAAACATCTTTTACCATGAAGTCTAATTTCGGACCATAAAAAGCGGCTTCCCCATATTCAATTGTAGTTTCCATACCTTGCTCCTTGGTCGCTTCAATGATTGCCTGTTCTGCCTTTTCCCAGTTCTCGTCACTTCCAATATACTTTTCTTTGTTATTCGGGTCTCTCAAAGAAATTTGAGCTGTAAAATTTTCAAAACCTAAAGAGCTGAAAACGTATAATACCAGGTTAATCACTTCTTTAAATTCCTGTATCAATTGCTCCGGAGTACAAAAAATATGCGCATCGTCTTGGGTAAAGCCTCTAACTCTCGTCAAGCCGTGTAATTCTCCGCTCTGCTCATACCTATAAACCGTACCGAATTCAGCAAACCTTTTTGGTAAATCTTTGTATGAATAAGGTTTGTTGTTATAGATTTCGCAATGGTGCGGACAGTTCATGGGTTTTAATAAAAATTCTTCCTCGTCCTTTGGTGTATGGATGGGTTGAAAACTATCTGCACCGTATTTGGCATAATGTCCGGAAGTTACATACAACTCTTTTTGGCCAATGTGAGGTGTCATCACCATTTCATATCCCGCTTTTTTCTGCGCTTTTTTCAAAAAGTTTTCTAATCTCTCTCTCAGCGCAGCTCCTTTTGGCAACCAAAGTGGTAGACCCTGACCAACTTTATTGGAAAATGCAAAGAGCTCAAGTTCTTTTCCTAATTTTCTGTGATCTCTTTTTTTTGCCTCTTCTAAAAGGGTGAGGTATTCTGTCAATTCTTTTTGTTTTGGAAAAGTAATTCCATAAACCCTTGTGAGTTGTTTGTTTTTTTCATCACCTCTCCAGTACGCACCGGCAACACTAAGTATTTTTGCAGCTTTTATAAAACCTGTATTAGGGATATGGCCACCCCTACATAAATCGGTAAAGTCACTGTGGTCACAAAAAGTGATATCTCCATCTTCTAAATTCTCGATCAACTCTACTTTAAAGACATTATCATTTTTTTGGTAATAAGCAAGCGCATCGGATTTAGAAACAGATCGCATCTCAAACTCGAATTTGTTTCTCGCAAACTCGAGCATTTTATCTTCAATTTTTTTAAAATCAGCCTCTGTTATAGACTCACCTTCAAAATCTACGTCATAATAGAAACCGTTTTCTATGGCCGGCCCAATGGTCAGTTTTGCATTAGGATAGAAAAAAAGTATCGACTGAGCTAAAACATGTGCAGAAGAATGCCAAAATGCTTTTTTACCTTCGGCATCATTCCACGTAAACAAGGTTAGCTTGCCATCTTCGGTCAAAGGCGTTTTCGTTTCAATTGTAGATCCGTTAAATTGAGCAGAAAGTACATTTCTGGCCAAACCTTCGCTAATATTTTTTGCCACGTCCATGGCAGTTGAATTTTTTTCAAACTGTTTTATACTGCCATCGGGTAGAGTTATATTGATCATTTTTCTAATTTAAGGCTGCAAAGATATTATTTTTTGAAAATTTAAGTTGAAGGAGTGCAAAAATAAACTACACCATAATATATATATAAATTTCACTCAGGACTAATAGTTTTAATGAAATGTTAAATTATGATTTAACGGAAGAGTGAATAATCAGGTAATCAATAGGATAAGAAAATATTGAAAATAATGATCAAAAAAAGTTTGGATTGCAATTATATTTAGTTGTACATTAGCACCCGCTTAAAACAGGAAGTACTGTTGAAAGTATGAGCAAAAAAGTTCTATAGTTTTATTGGAGATTACGGGATTTG
>CAZWAN010000077.1:0-12416 GCA_964631875.1 uncultured Flavobacteriaceae bacterium | reverse complement strand
AATATCTATTCTCTTGATTAATTTTACTCCAATAATTTAATAAGTAGAAATTTTAAAATTGAGTAATAAAAAATTCTTTTGAATTATAATATAAAAAATATGGTAATTAGCATTAGTCATGAACAGGCCGGTAAATTTGAAGAAACTCGTTTTGAAAAAATTCATAACGTGATTTTTAAGGATTCTGATGTAGCTTCAATAATTGTTGCCCAAGAAATTGCGGCACTTATCAAGGAAAAAGAAAGTCTAGGTGAAAAGTGCGTGCTCGGTCTCGCCACAGGTTCTTCTCCGATCAATGTATATGAAGAATTAGTAAGAATGCATAAAGAGGAAGGACTCAGTTTTAGGAATGTGATAACCTTCAATCTGGATGAATATTATCCAATGCAAAAAACTAATACCCAAAGTTATTGGTATTTTATGCATGAACATCTCTTTAACCACATTGATATTTTACCCGAGAACATTCATATTCCAAACGGTGAAATACCCTCCAATGAAATCTATCAGTTTTGTATAGATTATGAAATGAAGATCAAAGAGGTAGGTGGACTTGATTTTCAGCTCTTGGGTATTGGTAGAACCGGGCATATTGGTTTTAACGAACCTGGTTCACATTTTAATTCTGGTACACGAAATATTACTTTAGATCATATAACTCGAATTGATGCTGCGCCTGCATTTTTAGGGATAGAGAATGTGCCTAGGGTTGCAATAACCATGGGTATAAGTACAATCAGAAGAGCCAAAAGAATTGTTTTGCTCGCTTGGGGAATCAATAAGGCTGCCGTAGTTAAAAAAGCGATAGAAGGGGAAGTTACTTCAGAAATTCCTTCTTCCTATTTACAGAATCACGATAACGTGACTTTTGTTTTAGATGAGGGAGCGTCTGAAGAGTTAACAAGAATCAAAACACCTTGGTTAGTTAAGTCTTGTGTTTGGACGAACGAATTATCATTGAAGGCTGCGGTTTGGCTCAGTGGCTTGGTCAAAAAATCGATTTTAAAATTAACAGACTCCGATTATAACAACAATGGGATGGCCAATTTACTTGTTGAACACGGTTCTGCTTATAATTTAAATATTTCCTTATTCAATCAATTGCAACATACTATTACAGGTTGGCCGGGAGGTAAGCCTAATGCGGATGATACAAATAGACCAGAAAGAAAGGATCCTGCAAGAAAAAGAGTCATCATTTTTAGTCCACACCCGGATGATGATGTGATATCCATGGGAGGTACCTTTGATCGATTAGTAGAGCAAGGGCATGAAGTACATGTTGCCTACCAAACGTCTGGGAATATTGCGGTTTCTGATAAAGAGGCTATGAAGTTTGCTGAGGTTGGTCTCGCGATGAATCCAAAAAGTGTCCATTTCAGTAGAATTGTTGATACCATTGAGAATAAAAAGGAATTTGATATTGATGAATTAGAAGTGAGAAAGCTGAAAGGTCTTATCAGACAGAAAGAATGTCTCGCTGCCACGAGATATTTATCATTGCCGGATAAACAAGTACATTTTTTAAACTTACCTTTTTACGAAACTGGAAGAATCAAAAAGAATAAGCTGAGTGAGGCGGATATCGATATCATGAAAAATTTGATTGAAGAAGTAAAACCACATCAAATTTACGCTGCCGGAGATCTTGCCGATCCGCACGGAACTCACAAAGTATGTCTGGATTCTCTTTTTGCTGCTCTCCAAGAATTAAAAGGAAAACGTTATATGAAAGATTGTTGGGTCTGGTTATATCGCGGAGCATGGCACGAATGGGAAATTCATGAGATTGAAATGGCTGTACCTATGAGTCCTGATCAAGTTCTTAAAAAGCGACAAGCAATATTCTACCATCAATCTCAAAAAGACGGTGTCATGTTCCAAGGAGATGATTCCCGCGAATTTTGGATGAGAGCAGAAGACAGAAATAAGGCTACTGCACAAAAATATCATGCATTAGGACTTGCAGATTATGAAGCCTTAGAAGCTTTTAAAAGACATCATTTTTAATTAGAAACCTTGAAAGTGGCTTGGTATTTATACTATGCCACTTTTTTTTTACTCGCTATGAAAATATCCATTTTCTATTTTTTTATTTTAGCTGTTTTTATATTGAACAAGGGAATCAGTCAAACCTATCAATTAATGCCCTATCCTGATCAAATTTCTTCCGAGGAGGGCCATTTTTCTATTAACGAGAATTTTACGGTTCAGGTTAAGGGTAATCCGGATAAAAGAATTTATAGAAATGCGACCAATTTTCTCAGAACTTTATCAAATAAAACAGGTATTTTTATAAATCAAGGTTTCGTCGAGTTTAATGACAATATTAAAGATCCAAAACTTTTAATAACTGTTGAAAGACCGGGGTTGAATGAGCTCAAAGAGAATGAATCCTATTTTATCCGAGTCAGCGAGAATCAAATTAGGTTAAATGCAGAAACTGATTTAGGTGCTATTCATGGTCTTCAAACACTAATTCAATTGATCGAGGTAAGGGATGGAGATTTTGTTATTCCATGTGTCAAAATTAATGATAGTCCGAGATTTGTGTGGAGAGGATTAATGATTGATGCTTCAAGGCATTTTATGCCAGTGGAAGTCATTAAAAGAAATTTAGATGCCATGTCATTTGTTAAGTTGAATGTTTTTCATTGGCATTTATCTGATGATCAAGGTTTTAGAATAGAAGTAAAAAGTTTACCCAAACTACATGAAGAGGGATCAGATGGCGATTATTATACGCAAGAACAAATAAGAGATATTGTCTCTTATGCAGCAGTACGAGGTATTAGAGTGATACCCGAAATAGATGTTCCACCCCATGCCACGGCTATTTTAACGGCCTATCCGGAATTAGGCAGTAAGGATACGATCTATGAGTTAGAACGCAATGCTGGAATTTTTAATCCAACATTGGACCCTACAAATGAGGCAGTTTATGAATTTTTAGATCAATTATTTGAAGAAATCACACCCTTATTTCCAGATGACTATGTGCATATAGGTGGTGATGAAAATGCCGGTGTTCATTGGAATGAAAATCAAAAAATTACCGAATTCAAAATTAAATATAACCTGAAAGACAATCATGATCTTCAGACGTATTTCAATCTTCGGCTTGATAAAATTTTGTCGAGGTACAATAAGAAATTAATAGGTTGGGAAGAAATAATGACTCCAAATATGTCTAAAACGGCTATTATTCACTCCTGGCGTGGGGTAAATGAAGGGTTAAAGCCAAAGCAATCTTTAGTAGATGCTGTCAAAAACGGACATGAAACAATTTTGTCTAATGGTTATTATATCGATTTAATGCTTTCTGTTGAGAATCATTATGTTGTAGATCCTATGCCTGATGAAAAATTGTCTGTTGAAGAGGAGAAAAAGGTGTTAGGAGGAGAAGCTACTATGTGGTCTGAATTGGTTACACCTCTGACTATTGATTCCAGGTTATGGCCTAGGACTGCTGCCATTGCTGAAAAATTATGGTCACCAAAAGAGATCAATAATCTTGATTTTATGCTTGAGCGCTATGATAAGATAAGTAATGATTTGGAGCAAATAGGAATTCAACATTTAAGAAATAAGGACGTAATCCTTAGAAATATTTCAAATTATCAGGATATTAAGGCATTAGAAGTTCTAACGAACATAAGTGAACCATTTAAAATATATTCCAGAAACGCAGGAGGCACTGAATATAAAATGTTCTCACCATTGACCTTATTTGCAGATGCTTGCACTGCCGATGCTTTATCGAAAAGAGAATTTAAAAAGTGGGTTGAGGAGTATACAACCAACCAAAGTGAAATAGCAAAGGGTAAACTAGTTAATTCATTTAATCAATGGGAGCAGCTAAATAAAGAACTAAAGAACATGTCATCTAAGGCACCTTTAATTGAAAGGATACTTCCATACGCGCATAGGATAGAAGAAATTTCAATAATGATAAAAAGTGCACTGGAAAACAATGAAATGTCTACCTCCCAATATAATGAACTTATATTATTATTAGATCAGAAAGAAGACCCACATCTACATTTGGATGTTCAATTCGCGCTTACAAATTCTATAATTAAATTAGCCCAATATTTAAATAAATAAATCTATGACACTTAATGTTCTGCAATATACGTTCTTCTGTTTTTTCATCATTATTGGGATGAATATTTTGGCTTCACAAACAAAGGATTTTACGGAGCCGAACTTATTTACTTCAGGAATTGAAGGACCTGCAACAGACAGCCATGGAAATATTTATGCCGTCAACTTTGGTGAGGAGGGTACTATTGGGAAGGTCGATCAAACGGGTCAGGCAGAATTGTTTATTAAATTGCCCGAAGGTAGCATTGGCAACGGGATTCGCTTCGATAAAAATGGCGATATGTTTATTGCCGATTATAAAGGCCATAATATCCTGAAAGTTTCTAAAAACTCAACAAAGATTGATGTGTTTGCGCACGAACCAAATGCAAATCAACCAAATGACTTAGCCATTAGCCCAAATGACCAAATTTTTGCAAGTGACCCAAATTGGCAAAATAGTACCGGCAATTTATGGCGGGTTGAAAAGGGAAAATTTGTGTTACTGGAGAAAGATATGGGAACTACAAATGGGATAGAAGTTAGCCCTGATGGAAACAGACTGTATGTAAATGAATCCGTTCAAAGAAGAATTTGGGTTTATGATTTAAATGCAAAGGGAGAAATTTTTAACAAAAAATTGTTCTATTCTTTTGAGGATTTTGGATTAGACGGCATGAAATGCGATGAAGAGGGAAATCTTTATGTATGCAGACATGGTGCCGGAAAGGTCATTGTCCTGTCCCCTAAAGGTGAATTACTTCAAACAATTTTACTCAAAGGGAAAAACCCAACCAACATAACATTTGGAGGTGATAAAAACCAACAATGTTTCGTTACATTGGCAGATAGGGGATGTATAGAGGAGTTTAGGGCTCTTTTTCCCGGAAGACAATAGCTTTAACCCCATTTTTTGAAGGGGTATACAAAGTTAATTCTCAAAATTTTATTCTTAAACGATTTCGGTTAAAACTCATAGGTCGATTATTTTTTACACTTATTTTTTCTATTTTTGCTAGGCATTAAAAGAAATATGAAAAAAAGAATCACAAGAGTAGCTGTAATGACGTCGGGAGGAGATTCTCCGGGGATGAATGCAGCCATAAGATCAGTTGTAAGATCTTGTGCATATTATAAAATTGACTGCGTAGGTATTTACCGTGGCTATCAAGGACTTATAGAAGCAGATTTTATTAGTATGAACGCCAGAAGTGTTCACAATATTATCAATAAGGGAGGAACGATTTTAAAATCAGCCAGATCAAAAGATTTTATGCAAAAAGAGGGTCGTGAAAGGGCCTATAATAATTTGGTTAATTCTGATATTCACGCTTTGGTTGTCATCGGTGGAGACGGTTCTTTTACGGGAGGAATGATTTTTAACAAAGAGTTTAACTTTCCTGTAATAGGTATTCCCGGTACTATAGACAATGATATTTTTGGAACAGATTATACCATTGGTTACGACACTGCTTTAAATACGGTTGTAGATGTAATTGACAAAATTAGGGATACGGCAAGTTCACATAACAGGTTATTTTTTGTTGAAGTGATGGGCCGTGATTCAGGTTTTATCGCACTTCATGCCGGAATAGGGGCTGGGGCGGAAGAAATCTTAATTCCTGAAGAGGATTTAGGATTGGATAGATTGTTAGATTCACTTCAAAAGAGCAGAAGATCTGGCAAATCATCGAGTATAGTTGTGGTAGCGGAAGGTGACAAAACTGGTAAAAATGTTTTTGAAATTGCACAGTTTATTGAAAAAAATCTTCCGGAATACGAAGTAAGGGTGTCGATTATGGGACACATGCAAAGAGGTGGTTCTCCAAGCTGTTTTGACCGTGTATTGGCGAGCAGAATGGGTGTTAAAGCCGTTGAATTATTGTTAGATGGTAAAACCAATTTAATGGTGGGCTCAGTCAATAATGAAATGGTAGCTGTAGATCTGGAATTAGCAGTTAAAGAACATCATGCAATTAATAAAGAAATATTAAGAATCTCTGATATTATGTCAGTGTAATAACAATTAAAATAAAAACAAATGATTAAAGTAGGTATTAACGGATTTGGTAGAATAGGAAGATTAGCATTTAGAATTGCTACTCAAAGAAAAGATATTCAGGTAGTTGCCATCAATGATTTATTAGATGTAGATTATTTGGCTTATATGTTGAAATACGACTCTGTTCACGGAACATTTGATGGAGATGTGGAAGTGAAAGACGGCAAATTGTTGGTAAACGGTGAGGTGATTAGAATTACCGCTGAAAGAAATCCGGCCGATTTAAAATGGAATGAAGTTGATGCTGAGTATGTAATTGAATCTACAGGATTATTTACAACTAAGGAAAAGGCTGATCTTCATATTCAAGGAGGTGCGAAAAAAGTTGTTATCTCAGCTCCTTCAGCAGATGCTCCAATGTTTGTAATGGGTGTGAATCATAAAGAATTAAAAGCCTCTGACAAAATTTTTTCAAATGCTTCTTGTACAACCAATTGTTTGGCTCCTATTGCTAAAGTATTGAATGATGCTTATGGCATTACTGACGGATTAATGACTACAATTCATGCGACTACGGCAACTCAAAAAACAGTTGATGGACCTTCTATGAAAGATTGGAGAGGTGGTCGTGCAGCATTGCATAATATCATTCCATCATCTACCGGTGCAGCAAAAGCTGTAGGAAAGGTAATTCCATCTTTAAACGGTAAATTAACTGGTATGTCATTCAGAGTTCCTGTAATGGATGTTTCTGTAGTAGATTTAACGGTAAATTTATCTAAGAGCGCGACATACGAAGATATTTGTAAAACGATGAAAGCGGCTTCTGAAGGTGAATTAAAAGGAATTCTTGGGTATACTGAGGAGGCTGTTGTTTCACAAGATTTTGTTGGTGAATCTTGTACATCGGTATTTGATGCAGGAGCAGGTATTGCTTTAACAGACAAATTTGTAAAAGTTGTTTCTTGGTACGATAACGAATACGGATATTCAACTAAAATTCTTGATTTAATTGCTCATGCTGCAACTTTATAAGAATATTTGATATCACACAAAAACCCGCAATGTTGTTGCGGGTTTTTTTTATACGAATAATTCAATTTTGCCTTATTTTAAAAAATTGACTTCATGTCCGACATTGAGCTATTTTGTATCTTTACATTTCATGAAAAAAGTAAAGATCATAGAATGTCCTCGGGATGCCATGCAAGGAATAACTGAAAGGTTTATTCCCACTGAGTATAAAATCTCTTATATCAATGCTTTACTTAAAGTTGGTTTCGACACCATCGATTTTGGAAGTTTTGTTTCTCCAAAAGCCATTCCGCAAATGAGGGATTCAGTCGAAGTTTTGGCTGAATTGGACTTGCAAAATTCAAGCAGCAAGCTTTTGGCTATTGTAGCAAATTTGAGAGGTGCAGAAGAAGCCTGTAAATTTGATGCCATTGACTTTATTGGATATCCATTTTCAATATCCGAAATATTTCAAATGAGAAATACGGGAAAAACCTTAAAAGAATCTGTTGGTCTTTTAACTGACTTAATTTCTATTTGCTCTGGCAATCAAAAAGAATTGGTCGTCTATTTATCAATGGGATTTGGAAACCCTTATGGAGATCCATGGAGTGTTGCAATTGTGTCTGACTGGGTAAAAAGGCTTTCGGATCTGGGAGTAAAAATTTTGTCACTATCAGACACGGTTGGTATGGCTGATGATATTATCATTTCAGAACTTTTTTCTAATTTAATTCCATTGTATCCTGAAATTGAATTTGGAGCACATTTACATACACATCCAAGGAATTGGTATACTAAAGTAGATGCAGCATTTATGGCCGGATGCAAGAGATTTGACGGTGCAATTATGGGTTTCGGAGGTTGCCCCATGGCAAAGGACGAGTTAACCGGTAATATGCCAACGGAGAAGTTGATAACGTATTTTTCTGCAAAAAAAATAGACATAGGTTTGAATCCTTTGAGATTTGAGTCTGCATATAATGAGGCTTTAAAAATCTTCAGTGGAATTTAAACAGTATGCAACACGAAATAACACATGATTTTCACTGTTATAATCAGAGATTCACTAATTTAGTTTTTGTTAAGAATATCGTTGTTTAAAATTGTTTGATGGTTTTTTAAAAAAGATTAATATTGCACTTTTAATTATACCTGATTACCTATATCTAATCGTAAATGAAAAACACCTATTTTGATTTAATTGATCAAAGCTATTATTTCCCTCAAGAAGGATTTGATTTAAAAAATGGAAACTTAACTTTTCATGGGATTTCTTTGAAACACCTCATAGAAAAATATGGTACGCCATTTCGATTTATTTATTTACCAAAGATTGGTGATCAAATTAAAAAGGCTCGAAACCTTTTCAACCGTGCAATTAAAAAGAATAATTACAAAGGTAAATACCATTATTGTTACTGTACAAAATGCAACCACTTTTCGCATGTTGTTTCTGAAGCATTGAAGCACAATGTGCATTTGGAAACTTCTTCATCTTTTGATATCGATTTAATTATCAATTTATTAAAAGAAAAAAAAATAGATAAAAAGAGAACCATTATTTGTAACGGGTACAAAACTGTTGATTATCTTAAAAAAATTGTCGCATTGCAGGAATTGGGTTTTACAAATATTGTCGTCGTACTGGATAGTAAAACTGAGTTGGAACGTTTGATGCACGCAGCGGGTAATAATAAGATTAAAATTGGTATGAGAATGGCGATAAATGAAGAGCCGCAATCCTCTTATTACACTTCTCGTTTAGGAATCAGATCTAATGAACTCATTGATTTTTTTAGAGAAAAGATCAAAGATAATCCCATGGTCGAGTTTAAAATGCTCCACTTTTTTGTTGATTCGGGTATTAAAGACAGTTTGTATTACTGGGGAGAATTCAAAAAAGCATTAAAAATTTATATCGACCTTAAAAAAGAATGTGGAACGTTAGATTCGTTTAATTTAGGTGGAGGTTTTCCAATTAGAAATAATTTAGGATTTGAATATGATTATGAGGGTATTATAAACGAAATCATAAAAAACATAAAATCAGCCTGCGAAAATGACAATGTTCCTGAGCCAGATATTTATACTGAGTTTGGTAAATATACAGTTGGTGAGAGTGGTGCAATTATTTTCAAGGTATTAGAAAAGAAGGATCAGAACGACGCAGAAATTTGGTATTTGATTGATAACAGTTTGATGAATACTATTCCAGACTCATGGTCGATTCACGAAAAATTTATTCTATTGCCTGTTAATAAATGGGATAACGAATATAAGCGTGTTAATATCGGTGGTATTAGTTGTGACCATTCTGATTATTATAATTCCGAGGATTTAAACCAGGAGGTATTATTGCCAAATATGAATGATGATGAAGAAGAACCACTTTATCTTGGATTTTTTCACACGGGTGCCTATCAAGATGCTATTTCAGGATATGGAGGTATCAAGCATTGTTTAATCCCTTCTCCTAAGCACGTAATCATCGATCGAGATGAAAAGGGAAACATCATAGATTACGTCTATAGAAACGAACAGTCTTACGAAGAAATGTTCAAAATTCTTGGATATAACAAGTAATTTTATTTTTTCAGAATTGAAAAATTTAATTTTGATTTAAACTTATTATTATGCAAAATAGAGGTCCTGTTAGTGAATATATTCTAAAGCATTACAAACATTTCAATGCTGCGGCCTTAATTGATGCTGCCAAAGGCTATGAAAAGCATCTTGCCGAAAATAAAAAAATGCTGATCTCATTGGCTGGTGCCATGAGTACGGCGGAGTTAGGGATTTCATTGTCTGAAATTATCAGACAGGATAAAGTACAAATTATATCCTGTACCGGTGCAAATCTAGAAGAGGATATTATGAATTTGGTATCACATAGCCATTACAAAAGAGTACCAAATTACAGAGATCTCACGCCACAAGATGAATGGGATCTACTGGAAAAAGGATTGAATAGGGTAACAGATACATGTATTCCAGAAGAAGAGGCTTTTAGAAGACTGCAAAAGCATATTTTTAAGATTTGGAAAGATGCAGAAGAAAGGGGAGAAAGGTATTTTCCGCATGAATTCATGTATAAAATGCTCCTATCAGGTGTATTGGAGCAGTATTATGAAATTGATCCGAAAAATAGTTGGATGCTTGCTGCTGCCAAGAAAAATTTACCGATGGTTGTCCCGGGCTGGGAAGATTCCACCATGGGAAATATTTTTGCTTCCTATTGCTTAAAAGGTGAATTAAAACCGAGCACAATGAAATCCGGTATAGAATACATGACTTTTTTGGCTGACTGGTATACGGAACAGGCTGAAGATAAGGGAATTGGATTTTTTCAGATAGGAGGTGGAATTGCCGGTGATTTTCCTATTTGTGTTGTGCCGATGCTTTATCAAGACATGGAGAGAGAAGATACTCCTTTTTGGAGTTATTTTTGTCAAATCAGCGATTCAACAACCAGCTACGGATCTTATTCAGGAGCAGTACCTAATGAAAAAATCACCTGGGGGAAACTAGATATTAACACACCAAAATATATAGTGGAATCCGATGCAACTATTGTTGCGCCATTAATTTTTGCATATCTGTTAAATTGGTAACTATGAGTTCACAAAAACCCCGAGTCTTCACGTCTTATGACAAATTGAGTAATGATATAAAGAACCTCTTAAAACTTCAATATCCTGAAGGTTTTAGTCATGAACTGATTAATTTCTATGACAAGGATGGAATAAATGTAAGTGCGCTTATTTTTGAAACTGACGAGAAAATTTTATTAATCAAGATGAGTCAAACTGCGGCAGAGAAGATCATTTATGATGATGATGATTATGATGATGATGGTGTGCTAAAAGACGACGTTAAGGAAAGTCTGGAAGAAGAATATTTAGATCCGGATACCGAGGATGAAGACGACAGTGATGATGACGAATAAATATTGATTAATTTTTGGCTAATTTACTAGCCAAAGCTGCTCCGATGATTCCTGCTTCATTTTTATTTTCAGCAGGTATGATCGGGGCATTTATTTTTATTTTACGTTTGTATTTTTCAAAATATTTGCTCGCACCACCCCCAATAATTATTAAGTCAGGAGAAAGCAATAACTCTACTCTTTGAAAATACTTGTTTAATCTGTTACCCCATTTTTTGTAAGTCAATGATTTCTTTTTCCTTATAGAATCAGCTGCATATTTTTCAAAAGGTTTATTTTTATATAACAAATGACCTAATTCGGTATTGGGAATTAATTCTCCGTTAAAAAACAATCCAGAACCAATACCGGTTCCTAAAGTAATCACAGCCACCAATCCTTTCTTGTCATTACCAACACCAAAATTCATTTCCGCAAGACCTGCGGCGTCCGCGTCATTTATGACATGAACATCCAGTCCTGTGGCCTTCTCAAAAAGTTTCTCAACATGAACATTTGTCCAATCCGGATGTAAATTCCCACCAGACAAGCATCTTCCATGGTAAAATGGAGTAGGGAAGCCACAACCAACAGGACCTGTCCAATTAAAATGTTGGACCATTTCGACAATTTTTTCCGTTATTTTTTCAGGAGTTGCGGGTCTTGGTGTTTCAATTCTACATCTTTCTCCTGTCAATTCACCTGTTGTTAAATCAACAGGGGCACCTTTTATTCCTGTTCCACCAATATCAATTCCTAATGCGATCATGTAAACTTATTTGAGTTTAAAGTTAAAGGATTTGGGCAAAAAAAAACCTGCAATCTGCAGGTTTTTTTTAAGAATTTGATTTCGAATTTAGAAATGTATACCAACTCCTATTCCTCCGAAGGATGATGTACCTCCTCCAAATTCTCCAATAATTCCCCAAGTATCATTAATTTTATATTCCACACCGGCGTGGATATTTAGATTAAAATCATCGTAATCTTTCTTGTCATCTATAACGACAAATCCTGTGTCGACACCGGCCCAAATATCCCAAGGCTCATTCAATTTTAACAGACTGTCAAAATAATAATCGAGTCTGGCACCCAATGCCATATAATCAAAATTAAAGGCAAGTGTAGCACTTGGTGATACGGTCAGGTTTTTAGCAATTGGAATTTCATAATGGCCGTTAATTGCTGCGTCACTTCCAAATCTAACGAATAAGTTCAATGCACTATAGTCTTCTTGCGCATAAGCTTGATTCGAAAAAGAAAAAATGATGAGAAAAAATGTTAAAGTTAAAAATCTTTTCATGATAGGTTGATTTTGAGTTATTACCAAAGATAAAAATAAAATGGCTATAATTTAAATATTGGGACTATTTTAAAAAGAATTAC
>CAZWAN010000076.1:0-13107 GCA_964631875.1 uncultured Flavobacteriaceae bacterium | reverse complement strand
TTAAATATATTAGTTTTTTAATTAAACATAATAGTAATACTTTTATATTTGCAATAAATATACTTATTTATGAACAATTTGCTTTCATCTATCAAACTTTCTGTTCCTGATAAGATTTTTCTTAAGGATCCTGAATCTTCAGACCTAGGTAAAAGAATTCTGGAGAACAGTATACTATTAATGAACGAAATCGGGTTTGACAATTTTACTTTCAAAAAATTAGGCCTTATGATCGGGTCAAACGAAAGTTCAATTTACAGGTATTTTGAAAGTAAACATAAATTATTGGTTTATTTATCAGCAAGATATTGGGCTTGGATCGAATATCAATTAGTCTTTGAAATCCATAATATGAACGATCCGGAAGAAAAGTTGAGAAAGGCAATTCAAATTGTCACAAGAAGTGTGAAAGAAGATTTAAGTTTTTCTCATATCAATGAAATTTTGTTACATAACATCATAGTAAACGAAAACTCTAAATCTTATCTTACAAAAGAAGTTGATAATGAAAATAAAGAAGGCTATTTTGCTGTGCATAAACGATTAGTTTCGCGTTTAAAAGATGTAATTTTGTCTGTAAGCCCTAAATATCCATATCCAACAAGTTTGGCGAGTACAATTATTGAAGGTGGATTACATCAACATTTTTTAAAGGACCATTTCAAATCGATGACAGACTGCAATGAAACAGATTCTCCGACCAATTTTTTTACAGACCTTACCTTTTATACTTTAAAAAATTATCAGAATGTCTAAAGCAAAAATGACACCCTGGGAGAGATTAATGGGATTAATCACACTCGAAAAAAAGGATATCCTACAAATATTTTATTATGCGATCTTTAATGGAATTGTTGCCCTCTCATTACCCTTGGGAATACAATCCATAATTAATTTAATCCAAGGAGCCCAAATTTCAACTTCTTGGATCGTATTAGTTATTTTGGTTACCATTGGAACAGGTTTTTCTGGTGCATTGGGTTTTATGCAAATAAGAATTCTTGAAACTATCCAACAGAGAATTTTTACCAGAGCTTCTTTTGATTTTACCTACCGGTTCCCGAAAATAAAAATGAGTGAATTATTTCATTATTATCCGCCCGAATTAGCCAATAGATTTTTCGATACTTTAACGGTTCAAAAAGGGCTTTCAAAGATTTTAATTGATATTCCTACAGCTGTACTTCAAATTATATTTGCCCTGCTGTTATTATCATTCTATCACCCCGTGTTTATTGTTTTCGGTTTATTACTTCTATTGTTCATCGGAGTTGTTTTTAAATATACCGCGAAAAAAGGATTAGACACAAGTTTGGAGGAATCAAAAGCAAAATATAAAGTTGCCCATTGGATTCAGGAGGTTGCCCGCGCAGTTATTAGCTTTAAGTTCTCGGGTAAAACCAATTTAGCATTACAAAAGAATGATTATTTGGTAAATAAATACCTCCACGCCCGTGAAAGTCATTTTAGTATACTGAGGATACAATATTTTTTGATGATTGGCTTTAAAGTAATCGTCACTGCCAGTTTGTTGCTTATTGGAGGTGGATTAGTGCTAAATCAACAAATGAATATTGGCCAGTTTGTAGCGGCAGAAATCATTATTTTGTTAGTAATTGCTTCTGTAGAGAAACTCATCGTTGGTTTAGAATCTGTCTATGATGTACTGACATCTATCGAAAAAATAGGTCATGTAGTAGACAAGGAATTAGAACCTAACAACGGTGAGAGACCAGATTTTACAAAGACCTTCGAAATTGAATTAAATAAGGCTTGCTATGGTGTTCCCGGTAGAGAAAAATTGATCTTAAAGAATATTTCATTGCATGTTGACACAAAAACACGTTTGTTGATAAATGGAGAATGCGGCTCGGGTAAAAGTAGCCTTATCAATTTAGTCTCAGGAGTCGTCGAATCAACTTCCGGTCACGTTTATGTAAATAACCATTCTATAACTAGTATATATTTAAACTATTACAGAGCTCATTTAGGACTTTCTCTATCAGAAGAAACTCCTTTTGAAGGTACTTTAAGGGAAAATGTAACCTTCGGAGATCTGACAATTTCTGATGACCGTATTTTTGAAATTTTTGAAAAAATAGGTTTGATGTCCTATATACGAGATCTTCATCAGGGCCTTAACACGGTTTTATATCCGGAAGGAAAACGGATCTCAAAAACCGTTTCAAAAAAAATAATTCTTGCCAGAGCTATTTTAAAGAATCCAAAAGTATTGATTCTTGAAGAGCCACTCGATGAGTTTAACACAGTAGAATCTGAAGAAATTGTCAAATACCTGACAGATTGGAACAACACTTGGGGGCTAATGGTAATAAGTGCTAATCCTATTTGGAAAAAATACATAAAGGAGCAACTTACGCTAGAAGATGGTGAAATCAAAACTTTTAAATCTTAAGGAATTATGCTAAAGATTTCTCATAACACAGTAACAGATGGAATTGATTTGGCCGATTACAAATCGGGTAAAACCATATTTGAAAGAAAGTACTACAAACAATTCAACCGTTTTTTAAAGATCTTTTCAGGGATTTTAGTGATTACGCTTTTTTTACCTTGGACACAGAATATCTCCGGTACCGGGAATGTAACAACCCTCAGACCGGAGCAAAGGCCGCAGAGCATCCAGTCTACACTTCCGGGACGTATCGAAGAATGGTATGTGCAAGAAGGTGATTATGTAGAAAAGGGAGATACGATCTTGCGCATTTCTGAAATTAAAAGTGAATATTTTGATGAAAATCTTGTGTCTAGAACCGGAGATCAAATCGATGCTAAAAGATCATCGGTTCAAGCTTATGAGAGCAAAGTAAGTGCTTTAGAAAGACAAATTTCAGCCTTAAGAAATGAACAATCATTGAAATATGAACAGGCAAAAAACAAATTAATGCAAGCTGGTTTAAAAGTAAAGAGCGACAGTATTGATTTGGAAGCAGCAAAGACCAATATAGAAATCGCACAACGCCAGTTTGATCGTACGCAAACATTGCAAGATGAAGGCCTAAAAGCAATGAAAGATGTAGAGGAAAAAAGATTAAAATTACAAGAAACACAGGCGAAACTGATTTCCCAAGAAAACAAATTATTGACGAGTAAAAATGAGGTCATAAATGCTCAAGTAGAATTGGCAACCATCGATGCAACTTATGGTGATAAAATTGCGAAAGCCCAAAGCGATATGTATACTGCCAGATCCAGTCAATTTGATGCCAGAGCCCAAGTTACAAAATTGGAAAATGATTATACGAACTACGAAAAAAGGAACAGTTTGATGTTTATAACAGCTCCTCAGAATGGATTCATCAATAAAGCGGTAAAATCTGGTATTGGAGAAACTTTCAAAGAGGGAGACCAACTTGTAGGCATTATGCCCTCTTCCTACGAACTGGCCGTGGAAACTTTTATTGAGCCAATCGACCTGCCTCTCGTACATTTAGGTGAAAAAGTAAGGGTTCAATTTGATGGATGGCCCGCAATTGTTTTTAGCGGATGGCCAAACGTTTCTTATGGAACCTATGGTGGAACTGTAGTAGCTATAGAAAATTTTATAAGTCCAAATGGAAAATATAGAATTCTGTTGGCACCCGATAAGGAGGATCACGAATGGCCAACTGCTTTGCGGGTTGGTTCTGGGGCAAGAACAATGGCTCTATTAAACGACGTTCCTATTTGGTTTGAAATGTGGCGAAAACTAAATGGTTTCCCTCCTGATTTCTATAAACCTACTGGTAATAATGGACCGGATGAAAAAAAGAAGTAAAATGAAAAGTAAATCAGTCATAGCTTTTTTCCTGGTAACGCAGCTGCTTTTTTCACAGGAAAGCAACCTGTCTGTGCTCAGTTTGGAAGAATACCTGGGTTTTGTAAAATCCTTTCACCCCATCGTGAGACAGGTGAATTTAGTGGTCGATGAGAGCGAGGCTAAACTTATGAAAGCCAGAGGCGCTTTTGATCCTAAATTAGAAGTTGATTACGTTAGCAAAGAGTTTAAAGGATCTGAATATTATGACAAATTAAATGCTACGTTTAAAATACCTACATGGTACGGAATTGAATTGAAGGGTAATTATGAAGATAATTCTGGAGCTTATCTCAATCCTGAAAGTTTTACGCCGGATGACGGATTATACAGTGTTGGAGTTTCTGTTTCTTTAGCCCAAAATTTATGGATCAATAAAAGAATGGCAACCTTAAAACAAGCTAAATTATTTGAACAGCAAGCACTGCAGGACCAACAATTAATGGTTAACCAAATCTTATTTGATGCGACGCTGGTATATTTTGACTGGTTAAAAGCCTACAATGAAAAATTGGTTTTCGAAGATTTTTATCAAAATGCGGTATTTAGATTTAAGGGTGTTAAGAGAAATTTTGAAACAGGTGAAAATCCGGCGATAGATACTTTGGAGGCCGGAATTACTGTAAAAGATAGGGCGCTAAACCTGGAAAAATCTAAGCTCGCCTATACCAAAGCTACTTTTGACCTGTCAAATTTTCTATGGCTTTCAGACGATTTACCTGTAGAAGTGAGAGAAGATATAACGCCTGATATACTCACATCGGAAAAAATCGATATGGCTTTAAATCTGTCAGAGCTGATAGCTGATGAAGAACTAATTGATAATCATCCAAAAATTAGGTCTTTGAATTATAAATACGAAAGTCTAAAAGTGGATAAAAATCTCAAAGTCAATAAATTATTTCCAATTATAAATGTTGACTATAATTTTTTATCAGAAACCTATGATCAAATCAATTCCTTCAATGAGAATAATTATAAAGCTGGGTTTTATGTTAGTTTCCCCTTGTTTATAAGGAAGGAACGCGGCGACCTGAAATTGGCTAAATTAAAATTGCAAAGTGCCGAATTGGACATTATGAATACAGAAGTGACATTAAAAAACAAGATTCAAATGATCCAAAGGGAAATTGAATCATATGCCATTCAGGATAACATTACGCAAAACATGATTTTGGATTATGAAATGCTCTTTCGTGCCGAAGAGCGAAAGTTTGGCGTTGGCGAAAGTTCACTTTTTTTAGTGAATAGCCGGGAGTCAAAATTAATTGATGCGAAATTAAAAGGAATAGCTATATTAAATCAATATTATACAAGTAAAGCTAAGTTATATAATGCATTAGGAACTTCTATTTAAATTAATATATCAATTCTGAATATCCCATAATCGAGTGATCTCTGTTACACATTCCAAGTTAAAACCTACAGTGATCTGATGATTTACACTGTTTTGAAAAACAACATCTCCTAGTTGATGAGTGTAGTTATAAGAAAGTAGCCACCGGTTAATATTTACACCGACCATTGGAGTAATTTGTCGGAGAGATTCCAGATCAGAACTGTCAAAACTTTGTCTGTAAGAAAGAGCCAACCATAATTGATTTCCTTCCCTATTTAATTTTCTATATGTTTTAAAGTTAAAATCTACCCAGGTTTCATTTGTGTATTCTATATATTGCCCCATGATTGAGGGTTCAAAGAAATAATCGTTGTTTTGATTTAGCACACCTCCAAAAGTAAACAAATATCTTCTTAAATTTTCGGTTTCTAAACTTGAGCTCACAAGGTCTCTTTTACTTTCTAAAATATTCTTAATTGTGAAATAACTAAAGAAATTTAAGTTGTGGTACGAAAGTCCGAAATCTGCATTGAAATAGTTTGAGGTTTCTGTGTTACCTGAAATGATGGGATCATCCGTTATAAAATCACTTTGATCAATGCTGTTTTGCAAATACATAAAACTCAAACCAAATGATAGTTGATTTAAATTATAATCTTTATCAAAGGCCAAATGATAGGCATAGGTACCTAAAAATCCTCGCTTGGCATGATAACCGTTTTGATCATTAAAAATAATGCCTCCTACAGCTGCCTTTTCCCAGAATCGATTGTGAAAATTCAGTGTTTGCAGTGAAGGACCATTCTCTATTCCAAAAAAGCTTTGCCCATAGGTCAGTCTAAATTTTCCGCAATTACCAATGCCCGCTGCTGCCGGATGAATCAAATAGACATTGTCTGACAAATAATCAAAATTTACCGGAAAAGTTTCTTGAGAGTGGCCTTTAAAAAGGAAAAGCAGAAATATAATAAATAGGCTTTTGTATATCATCTTTTATCACTCCTAATTAAACTAAAATGGCCTTTAACAACCCTTCCATCTTCTAAATTCCCAACATACCAATAATCAGATGATGGCATCTCAATTCCTTGATAAGAACCATCCCAACCTTTTTGATCTCCCTTTAAAGTGAACAATAGCTTTCCAAATCGATCAAAAATTTGGATGGTAGAATTTGGTTGAAATTTAATACCGTCTACTTGCCAAAAATCATTAAAACCATCATTATTTGGAGTAAAAAATTTTGGAAAACCAATCACTGAAACCTCCAAACTTGCCTCTCCGCAACCATTTTGATCTTTTACACGGACAAGATGTAAACCTGCCTCTACAAATTCAAAAATATTTTCAACTTGAAAAGGACCGTTATCCAGAGCAAAACGATAATCTCCAACACCTAAATTTTCCTTTACAATCGTAATGGAGTTATTGTTGCTATTGTCTTTGACTTGAATATCGCGGGGCGCTAAATTTGGTTGATCAGATTCTTTAATCACGAAATTTCTTTCCTTTGATGTACAATTTTTATCTGAGGCAGCTATGACCTTGTAATTTCCGGGACTGCTCATTTTAATTGACGAACCGGTTCCTATCAATGTGCCTGCATCATTATACCATTGATAAATATAATCTCCTTGTGAATCATAAGTTTCTATCTCAACAGAGCCAATAGTCAGACATAAAATAAATGCTGGTTTTACTTTAAACTCTGGGATGGGATTGACAATAAGTTTGAGGTATTCTCCAATACCGATACAATCCGCATGATCAGCACTTTCAATTCTTACAAAAATCGATTGCTCAAAGGCAACTGTATTAACGAAGTTAGTTTGGGGTAATTCGTTCATTTCCAATTGAGCATCCTCTGCATTTGCATAATATTTTACACGTAAATCTTGCCCGATTGGTGCCTGATCTAAAATAGGCTGTGTTGCCTCACTCAAATTAAAACTAAAAAAGCCGTCATTATTATTGTCTGTATCACAAGCAGTTAGCGAATAATAATAACCGGGTTCTATTGGTGAAGGTGCAGATACAGTAAGATTGATTTGCGCAATACGATAACAACCTTGGTTACTTTCTACCCTGCAATAGACGATAGAGCTTGTTCTATTGTTAAATGGTGAGGGCGGAATTTCATTTATATCATTTTCGGCATCGACTTTATTTAAAAAAAAACTCAGATTTACCATGGGTGGTGGTGGTGGATCTCCTCCGCCTGGTAAACTGATGTCAAGCAAACCATAGACCAGATTTAAATTAAAATTGGTATAACCATCTGAATTGCCATCTTCATCGCAATTTTTTAACTCGACTATTTCATTTATTTCTGGAATTGGATGCACAACTGCCGGAATTTCTATTCTAATTCCGCTAAAACAATCTGCATCTTCCGAAGCCAGAACATAGAATGTTTTGGATTGGGTCAAATCAGGACTATAATTTTCACCTATATGCAAGGGGGTCGTACTTTCCATACTTTCAAACCAATACACCTCGCCGGAATTAGCCGAAGCACTTAGGTTTAAAACTCCTGAACCACATCTTTCGGCTCCGCCCGTTTCAGTAATTTTTGGAATATAAATACGCGTACTTTCAGATAGGTCTAGTTCTGGATCACCGGGCATTCCTCCATACTCAACAATAAATCCCTTAGGTTGGTAATCGCCCTCTACAGAACCAACATTGCTCAAGTCGTTCCACGATCCCGGAATACCTACTCCGGGAGCCGTAACATGAGCATAATCCTCATCATCAAGATTATTAGGTTCATTTGTATTCCAAAAAGAAAATTTTCCGGCAGGTGCTGACCCGTTAATACCTCCATTCCAAAAGATGTTATCAGCCGACAAAGATTCAGGGCCGGTTACCCATCGCCAGACACCTTCCACTTCCGCATCGCTGCCCCCAATCCATCCGGCACCTTCTGCTTGTTCTCCTGAAAGAATAGCCTCATCATTAGACAAAATAGTGGCAAGATAACCTTGCAAACCATAATAATTTAAGGATTCAGCTTCTATCTTTGCAGCTTGCCAGGTAATACCAATTGAGGGAATAAATTTGTAATAATGCCCTGTTGAAGGAAGATAATTTGCAGAACCCAGGGTTAATGAAAAAACTCTTTCTCCTGAAACATTGGTTTCGGTATTCCAATAAACAACATCTTTTACGGCAGCAATCAATTCATCATAGTCCATTGAATCACCTGTTCTAGGAAATAAACCAATCTTTCCTTGCTGTTCATCAAATGAAGTCACAATAATATTGGGATGACTGGATGGGTTTGAGAGTTTTAAATTGTCGGTACCTCTTTCATACCCTTCTGAGATCTGAATGTAAAATTCACTGATTGAATTATTGTTTGGATCAAAGATGTTAAATTCTGTTACTACAGAAATTTCAGTTCCTGGGCAATAAGCCTGATTTCCTTCGGCATCTATTAAAGCAAGATCACTTTGGGCAATAACAAAAGTTGACCATAAAAACAAAAATGCATTAAATAAAATGTAATTTTTTACCAAAGGGATATGTTGAGCGAATAATGATCAAAGTAAAGATAAAATGCCTATTAAACAAAGGGAACTAAGCTAAAATAAACTCATTATTTTTGACAAAAAACAATATTATTTTATCAATGCTTTGATTAAAAAATAGTTTGAATGCAACCTCCATCAATTGCCAAAGAATTTCCGGTTAAATAGCTCGACTTTTCACTTGCCAAGAATGTGACCACAGCAGCAAATTCTTCGGGTTCTGCAAAACGTTTTAGAGGAATGTCTTTCGTTTTTTCCAAAAAATCTGGATTATCATCTATTAATTGTGCTAATCTTTTTGTCTTGGTGTATCCGGGCATCACGTTATTAAAAGTAATTTGATAGACCCCATATTCATTGGCCAATGATTTCATTAGCCCTGCAATACCGCTTCTGATCGAGTTAGACAAAATGAGCCCTTTAACAGGTTGTTTGGCAGCAATAGAAGTGATGGAAATAACCCGGCCAAACTTCTGTTTTTTCATCCCGGGTAAAAATTGTTGGATTAAATATAGCGCACTTGTAAATAATTGGTCATAGGCACCTTGCCAATCCGAAAGATTGAAATCATTAAAATTTCCTGAAGGAGGGCCACCTGTATTGGTGACTAGTATATCAATTTTTTTAAATTCTTTTAAAATGAGTTCACAAGTTGCCTGAAGACTCGATTTATCTGATAAATCACATTTAAAGGCAACACATTTTTTTAATCCAAGCCTATCGATACTCTTTTTTGCCTCATCCAAACGTTCCTGATTTCTCCCACAAATAATCACTTGGGCACCTTCACTTGCCAATGACATCGCCACACTCAATCCCAATCCCTCACTGGAAGCAGCAATAAAGGCTGTTTTATTCTGTAATCCCAAGTCCATTATTTGCCGTTTTTAAGGTAATTATCGGTTCCGTCTAACCAATCTTCTCTCAAAGGTGTCCATGTATCAATTTCTTCTACATCTGTCATCATCAAAGCTTCATGAGGCAAATTTGAGGGAATTACCAATACATCTCCATCGGTTAGATCGATTACTTCTTCCTTATTTTTTCCTAACCAAAACCTAATTCTACCCTGTAGTACATGGGTAATTTGTTCGTGATGATGTTCGTGTAAGGGCACTAAAAAACCTTCTTTAAACTTCATTTTTGCAATCATCAGTTTTTCACCATAAATCAATTTGCGATGCATGGAGGGTGTGACTTCTTCAGTAGGAACTTCATCCCAGTTGATTTTTTTCATATCAGGTATTTTGGTGTTCTTGTAGATCTTTATGAAGGTCTAATTTACGAAATGTAGGCGATATAATACCTGTAAAAAGAACAGTCATCAAGGTCATGGTTCCGCCAAAGACAACTGCTGTTACTGTACCCATCCATTTAGCCGTAATACCGCTTTCAAAAGCCCCTAATTCATTTGAAGAGCCAACGAACATAGAATTTACGGAAGCCACTCGTCCTCTCATATCATCAGGGGTTTTTAATTGCAATATGGTTTGTCTGATGATCATAGAAATACCATCGGTCAAACCACTCATAAAAAGCGCAAAAACAGATAGCCAAAATGAGGTGGACAAACCGAAAATAATGATGGAACAACCAAAACCAAATATGGCAAGAAGTAATTTTTTGCCCGCATTTTTATCCAGTGGAAAATGAGCAGAGGTAAACATCGTTATCAATGCCCCCACTGCAGGCGCAGCCCTTAAAATTCCAAACCCTTCAGGTCCAACCTTCAAAATATCCTGTGCATAAATGGGAAGCAGTGCCACCGCTCCGCCAAATAACACAGCAATCATATCCAAACTTATTGCCGTTAGAATAATTTTATTGTTAAAAACAAAATCAATTCCCTGTTTTAAACTTTTAAAAACCGGTTCACCAATTTTAGGATTCAAAATGGGTTTCTTTTTGATCTTCGAAAGCAACAATAATGAGATGACCGTAAAGCCAAAGACAAGAATCATAGACCAGTGCACCCCAATCCAATGAATACAAAATCCTGCCACCGCCGGACCAATGACAACCCCTAATTGCCATACTGAACTACTCCAAGTTGCTGCATTTGGGTAAATTTTTTTAGGTACGATCAACGAAAATAAAGAGAAAATTGTTGGACCTAAAAATGCGCGAATAATTCCACCTAAAAAAACCAAGAAGTAAATACATACAAGAATTGTTCTTGTCGAGAAGTCTTTAATAAACTCGGGCCAAGTAATAAGGAAAAGCCCAAAACTTATCACGGAAAAAGCCATGATACAGCGCATAAATAAAGTTTTCTTCTCCTTTTGATCAACAATATGACCCGCAAAAAGAGCTAAACTTACCGCTGGAATGACCTCCATTAATCCAATGATCCCCAATGAAAGTGGGTCCTTTGTTATACTGTAAACCTCCCATTCTATTAGAACAAATTGCATTGACCAGGCAAAAACCATGGCAAAACGCACCATTAAGAATAAATTAAACTCTTTGTATCTTAAAGCAGCATAGGCATCATGCTTACTCATAATTTCTCATCTTAAATTTTCTCAAATGTAAGTTTTCAAGACTGAAATTATGGGAAGAGATTACAATTTAATTTTAGGGTTTGATATTTTGGTTAATCTTAAAAAAGTTTAAGGGATCATATTTTCGCTTAATATTGACTAATGTTACATAGTTGCCCTTATAACTTGCCTTAACTCGTTCTTGGCCTTCATCCATCATAAAATTGGAATAGGCACCACCCATGGAATAAGGATGGCATGCATCCCAATAGGATTTTGCCCAATTTGTGATTTTTTCACTATTTATCGGATCAGGGTCAACTCCTACAAATACGCCTGCATATTTTGCGTCTCTGTAAGCCCATGGCGTGTCCGTATTACTAGGCCTGCCGGCAGCTCCGGATATGGGATAAAGATGCATTTGTGACAATGGTGTTGGAATTTGAGAACCAAATTCAAAATGTTTTTCAATTAAAGGCTCATTTAATTCATCAAAAAAATCAGCTCTCCAATACCATTGTAAACCGGCGGGTAAAAGACCGTCAAAAAGGGTTTGAATATTAGGATAAGGCATTTCCCCAACATGCTCGAATATAGGTTTCAAAGCCCTGACGGGCTCAAATAATTGATCAAAGTCTTTAGGATCTCCGGTATAGCACCAAACAATACCACAAAATTTCTTGAGATGCAGACTTTCAGGAAATGGTGATTTTGGAATAACCATAGTGGCAATAAACCCATTTAGATCCTCTGGTGCTTTATGAATAAAATCATGATACCACTTCATGATTTCTTTGGTTCTCTCAATCGGAAATAATGTTGGTCCGCCAATGACATTTTTAAGGGGATGAGCCTGAAATTTGAAAGAAGTTACAATGCCGAAATTTCCTCCACCCCCGCGAATCGCCCAAAAAAGATCAGTATGTTGATTTTTATTAACAGTCACAAATGAACCATCTGCTAAAACCATATCCGCCTCTAAAAGATTATCAATGGTAAGTCCGAATTTTCGTGAAAGATATCCTACTCCCCCGCCTAACGTTAGTCCGCCAACACCGGTTGTTGAAATGATACCTGCCGGTACTGCCAGCCCAAACGGATGCGTGGCATGATCTACCTCGCCCCAAGTGTTTCCTCCGCCGACTGTCACAGTTTGATCATCCACATTGACCTTGACAAATTTTATTCCTGAAAGATCGATGACGATTCCATCATTACAAATACCAAGACCGCCACCATTATGCCCCCCTCCCCGAACTGAGGTAACCAAATCGTGGTTCTTTGCAAATCTTATGCAATGCATAACATCCGCAACATCTGAACAAATAACAATCATACCCGGACGCTTATCAATCATTGCATTATACACTTTCCTGCAATCATCATAATTGGTATCTGATGGAAGAATAACTCTTCCCCTTATTCCGGTGGTAAATAAATCAATTTTCTCTTTAGGTATTAATTTTACTGTGTTTGACATGATATATGTATTTAAATTCCTTCAATCATTTCTTTCATAGACCTTAAAATATATAGAACTTCTTTTTTTTGCTTCATCATCATGGCCGTTCCCTCTTGAACCTCAAAAGATGTCATCAACTGTAAGCAAATATTCACCGATACTCTTGTTTATGCCCCATGTACAGTCTCCATAATTCTATCCTGATAATTAGCTGGACCATCACTACCCATAGAGAAAAATTCTATGGTATGTTTATTAAATGTTACCAATTTTTCAGGTTCATCTTTAAGTGGTAAAGATCTTGCCTTGATGTATATTTTTTATAAATTTTCTGCAGTTTCGTAGACAATCTCAGAGATACCTGCCTTTCCTCCAAACTTTTTAAATAAAGTTATTTGCATTTCAATTAGATTTTTATTTATCTAAAATTAAATGAAACATTAAAGGCTTATGCGCAAATTCTAGTCATTTTC
>CAZWAN010000075.1:11827-13142 GCA_964631875.1 uncultured Flavobacteriaceae bacterium | reverse complement strand
TATTATATTCAATGAAAGGTGGTTATATTTAAAACAAAAAACCCCGAACGATATGTTCGGGGTCACCAAAATAAAACCAACTCTTTTTCGATAGCACAATTTTCCCGTTTTTTTGGGACGATTAATAATCTTGGTTTTTCCTTTTATTCTTTAAACAATTGATTTATGGTATTCTCGTAGTTGCAACTGAGTTGTCTTTGAATCCGGGATTTCTAGCAGAAATACCGCCATTGGCCTGTAGCATCAAATCTTTGTAACTCTTATGGAACGTATTGATGGTTTTCTTATAGGCAACTATATGATCCCAGTTCGGAGAAGTATTGCTTTTTACTTCATTCCTAAATTCATCTATTTTATTTATCTCTTCTATGCAGTTCTGCGCATATTCCGGCTTCATGTTTTTTGCATGAACAAACTTTTTCTCAATTTCATTTAATTTTTCAATCGTTAATTCCTTCTGCTCTTCCATAAAGACGGTTACATTACTCTTGTCATCTTTTTTTGTAGGTACAGTTTCTGAAATAAGGATGATATTCTCATTTTCGGTCGAAATCTTATTATTTTCAGTTCCTTGCAAACGCTGGTAAGTTTTATTGAATGAAATAATTTGGTTATTGTATTGTATGATGTTAGAATATCCAATATCATTTGCTTCACTCAATTCATTTCTCAGCGCACTTATCTTTTCCTTTTCGTCAAAATAAGATTGTTTTTTACTTGGGTTATTAGCCAATACTTCATCATATTTCTGCTCCAGCACCTTTAATTTTTCATCAATTTTTAACTTTTCGTTTTCTATATGGCTCAAAGCTTTATTCTTTGATGTATTTGGTTCTGCTGTAGCATTTGAAACAGTTACTTTGCTAAATGATTTTGGCTGTTTCTCTTCTTCGGCGATCACCCATTTTTCACTCAGAATTTCAACATTATCGTCAAGAATGGTTTCTTCTTCTTTTGGTTCTGCAAGACTAGGCTTCATATTAGTGTTAATTGTTGCCATTTCTGTTTTCGAATCTGCTAAACCGGCAACATTCTTTTCATTGACGATTACAGGTACTTCTTTACTTTTTGCAGCCATTTTTTGAATCTTGTTTTGACTCGCTTTTTCAGTTTCAATGACCGTTTTTGGAGCAGACACTTCGGCAATAACTTTGTTAGGTGATTTCTTAACCTCTGTTTTCGAATTATCTTCTTCAGTTAAATCCTTTTCCTTTCCAATTGCTTTTGCTTCTTTACTATTTACGGCTATTTTTTGATTTATATTCTGACTCGCTTTTTCAGTTTCAATGACCGTTTTTGGAGCAGACACTTCGGC
>CAZWAN010000075.1:0-11727 GCA_964631875.1 uncultured Flavobacteriaceae bacterium | reverse complement strand
ATCCCTTTTACCGAGACTATTTCAGGGGCATCATTATTGATTTTCTTGTGAATATCAAGTCGGATACTGGTGGCTGAGCTCGTAATGATAAACTCTGTTCTTCGGTTGAGCTGATTTTCTGATCTTGAACAGTTTGCAGGATCTTCACAGTCATTTAATAACTTCTCTTCACCATAACCTTTACCCTTGATTCTTGATGGATCAATTCCCTGAGAGATAATATAGTCTATTGTAGATTGTGCTCTTTTCTCAGATAGTACTTTGTTGTAGGCTGCAGGACCCCAAGAGTCTGTATGTGCATTTGCTTCAACAGTTATTTCAGGATACTCTTTCATGATTTTCACAATCTTATCTAGTTCTGAACGTGCATCTGACCTAATTGTCACTTTATCAAAGTCGAAATAAATTGGTGCTAAGTTTAAGATTTTTGATAGATCTCTGCTTTCATCCACTTCATTTTTCATCAATTTGGTCAAGTTCAGGTTAGCATGTAAAATCTTGTGGTAATTATTTTCAAGAATTTCAATTCTTTGTTTTTGCTCTTTATAATCTACAGAATTTCCAACCAAATTGTACTCTTCACTACATGGAACTTTAAATGAATAATAACCATCATCCGCTGTTTGAATAGATTCGATCAATTTATTATTCAAATCAAATAATTCAACGTTTGCGTTTTTAAGCAGTGCTTGTGTGTTCTTATCTTTTACTAAACCTTCAACTGTAATAAAACAGTCTTCCAGCGACTTATCTTTTTCTAAATTGAAAGCGTATAAATCGTTATTTTCATTTCCTTGCAAACGATTAGAAGTAAAGTATCCGGTATTGGTTTGGTCATTAATGATATAAGCAAAATCATCATTTATACTATTGATCGGCTCTTCTAAATGATAAACTTCCGAAACATGGTTATCAAAAACTTCAGCGGCAAAAATATCTAAGCCTCCCTTAGATACGTGGCCATCACTAGCGAAGTACATGATATTGTTCGAATTTATGAATGGAGTTGTTTCATTTCCCGGCGTATTAATGGTTTTCCCCAAATTTTGAGGAACACCAAAATCTGATTCATTCTTTATATCTACCACAAAAATATCATTCCCTCCCTGAGAAGGTAATCTATCGGAAACAAAGAATAGTTTTTTTCCATCAGGACTAAGCGCAGGATATCCGGTAGAGCTTTTCTTATCATTAAAAGGTAATTTCTCAATATCTCTCCATTTTCCATTTTCATCAACCTTAGCTCGAAAAATTTCCATTCTTTGATTTTTGGATTTTCTCTGCTGAGATTTACTTCTCGCGTGTCGGTTTCTGCTAAAGTATACTGTCTTCTGATCTTTGGTGTATGAAACACCGGTTGTATTATATTTATTGGAATCGTCTCGATTAACTTTGGTTACGTTTAAAATTTCACCATCGAAATCCATATCTCCCACGTAAAGTTTTTTTCGTGGGTTTCTGTTTCCTTTTTCAGAATCTGCATTTCCTTCCGATGTAAATACAATTTTATTTTCATCTAATAATGCTACCGCATAATCAGAATTATCTCTATTTACTTCTAGAAATTTAATTTGATAATTCCCGTTTGATTGTGCGCTCAGCGTTACATATCCAAAACAAATTAGAAGTGACAGAATAAACTTTTTCATAACCAAAATCTTGTTAAACATTTCTATATTAATACTTTATATCTCTAAATAAACTCTACAAACAATCGATAAAAACTAAAACGGGGGAGAAAAAAGTAATCAACAGTATGTTAATAACGTTGATTTAAAAAAATAAGTATGCCGGATAGCAATAAATTTTAAAAACAAAAAGCCGGGCAAATTGCCCGGCTCTGATTGCTTATATTTTGATATATATAACTTAGATCGCTGTTTATCAATAAATTAATTGTTATTTACCGGCTCCTCTACGGCTTCTTCAATAACTTCTTCAACAACAGTTTCCGCAGCTTCAGAAAGCTTGTTTAAACTTTCAATCACTTCATCGGTTAAATCGTACTTCTCATCTCCAAATAAGACAGTGTTGGTCATATCGGTAGTTCCTAAAACAAAGGCATACCCATTTTTCTGAGCATATTCTTTAATATACGCTACTATTTCACCATTAATTTGATCCATTTTCTCTTGCCCTTTCGCCTGCAATTGCTGTTGTGCCATTTGCTGTTGTTGTTGCAAACGCTGTTGCTGTTGCATTAACACTTGTTCTTGTTCAGATCTGGCTGTAGCAGAAAGTCCTTCCATTTTTTGCTGATAGTTTTGCACATTAGATTGAAATTCACTAGCCATTTGATCTAATCCGGCAGATAATTGATCTGATTCTGCTTTCATTTCTTTTTCAGCTGCAATTGAACCATTGTAATCTTTTACAACTTTTTCAAAATCGACAAAGGCAATTTTTTGCTCATTACAAGAAGTCATGAAAACAAGCAGTATAATAACACCCAATAATTTTCTCATTATAATTAATTTTAGTTTAGGTGGCAAATGTAAAAAATTGAATTATGCAAAATACATAAATTTTACTTTTTTCATTTTAACCCCTTAAACTAATACATAAACAATCTTTATTGATATAAATATTCAATAATATTTATTTATAGTTTCCGGGTTGTTTTAAAAGGCTTTAAGGAGACTTTTTTTATTAAGAATGGTTTGGTTCAGTTTTTATAATAAAATCGCTTAAAACTTCTTAAATTTAGTTTTCGTCCTTTTTAAGGACATAAATAAGAGAAGAGTACTCTCCAGAAGATGTTGCCTTTAAATTGGACACTAAACCCCGGTATAAAGCCGAGAAATAGTTTGTTTTTCCTTTGGCATATTTTTCAGATAATAAACTTACATAAAAAGCATCGAATGGCATGGGTAAAATATTTTCAACGGCCATATTCACTTTGCCGGCAAAAAAAGAAACCGACTTCCTGGAAAAATGGAACAAGTGTCTGGGTAAATCATAAGCTGCCCAAAAATTTCCATAATGAATGGCATCATGGCTTTTATAATTTGGTAAAGCCAAAATAATTCTTCCGTTCGGATGGAGAAGTTTTTTTAGTCTATTTAGATAAACGTCCGGTTCCGGAACATGTTCCAGGACATGCCAAAGTGTGATCACCGAGAATTTACCTGTTAATTGTTTTGAACTATTCTTTTCTAACAATTCCTCTAATGAAGAAAATAGGGTTGAACCTCGTTCAACTCTCAATTTCTGCTCGGCCAATTCTCTTGCAGAATTATTTGGCTCTATGCCCAAAACATTCCATTTGTTGGAAACGCAAGCCCTCAAAAAATCGCCGGTTCCACAGCCAACATCTAAGAGATGATCACCCTCCTGAATCCAATGACTCACCAACCCGACTTTTTTCTTAATGGCTATTCCTTTTACTACCTGATACACCTTTTCAATAAAAGTTCGGTTACCATCCGTATGAGAAATATACTCATCGCTTTCGTAATATTTTGGTAATTGTGAAAGGGCCGGTTGTGGATGGGTAATGAGCAAATCAGATTGTTTGTCCCGCATTAAAGTAAAGGACTCTTTTGATACGGAATAATCTTTACTTTCTAAATAAATTTCTAAGTTAGTTCTGTTCAAATCTGAGAGCAAATCTTCTTTTTTCATAACATTAGTCTATCCATGTTTCACGTGAAACATTCTCATCTCAGCGACCCATATAAACCAATAAAATAGAAATATCACTTGGCGATACACCCGAGATTCTAGCGGCCTGTGATATTGAAATTGGTCTAATTTTAGAGAGCTTTTCACGCGCCTCATAAGACATGGACTTTATTCGATGGTAATCAAAATCGTCAGGAATTTTTATGTTCTCTAATCGACTGAGCTTATCTGCATTATTCTTTTCCTTTTCTATATAGCCGGCATACTTGATGTGAATTTCTGCCTGCTCAAGTACTTCTTCATCAAAACCATTTTCCTCAATAAACTCCTTTACCTTGGGAAAACCCTCTACATCTTTAAACGACAACTGTGGTCGAGCCGCAATTTTATACATTTTCATTGACTGCTGGATTGGTGCAGATTCTACCTCTGCCAACAATGTGTTTACTTCCTGAGGCTTTATGCTCGTCTGCTGCAAAAAATTGATCAATACATCCGTATTTTCCTGCTTTTTTAAGACCCTTTCGTATCTTTCCCTTGAAGCCAAACCCATGGCATAACTTAGGGGAGTTAAACGAATATCGGCATTGTCCTGTCTTAATAAAGTACGGTATTCAGCCCTCGATGTAAACATTCTGTAGGGTTCTTCCGTTCCTTTGGTGATTAAATCATCAATCAATACGCCAATGTAGGCCTCATCTCTTTGAAGGATAAAACTATCTCTCTGTTGCAATTTCAGTACAGCATTGATCCCAGCCATTAAACCTTGGGCAGCAGCTTCCTCATATCCGGTTGTTCCGTTGATCTGTCCCGCAAAATATAAATTTTCGATGAGCTTGGTTTCCAGGGTATGTTTTAATTGGGTTGGAGGGAAATAATCGTATTCTATGGCATATCCAAACCTCAATATATTTACATTTTCAAAACCCTCAATCAATTTTAGAGCCTTTGATTGAACCTCATAAGGCAAACTAGTAGAAAAGCCGTTTACATAGACCTCATAGGTATCCCACCCTTCAGGTTCTACAAAAATCTGATGTCTCTCTTTTGTTGAGAAACGATCAATTTTATCCTCTATGGAAGGACAATATCTCGGTCCAACACCTTGTATCCTTCCGGAAAACATGGGAGAATCTTCAAAACCCTCTCTTAATACCTCATGAACCAACACAGATGTATAGGTCATATAACAAGATCTCTGTTCCTTTAAAGGTTTGGTTGTAGGTAAAAATGAAAATTTATAGGGGGTCTCATCACCGGGTTGTTCAATCATTTTACTATAATCCAGTGAACGGCCATCGACCCTGGGAGGAGTACCGGTTTTCATTCTACCCGATTCAAATCCAAATTTTACCAGATCTTCTGTTATCCCTTTTGAAGAATTCTCACCGGCCCTACCCCCACCAAAGGTTTGGTTTCCAATGTGAATCTGACCATTTAAAAACGTACCTGCCGTTATAACTACAGCTCTCGATCTAATTTCCAAACCCAAGGTTGTTCTTACACCCACAATTCTGTCATTTTCGATGAGCAGGCCATTTACAGATTCCTGATACATATCCAAATTGGGCAAGCTTTCTAACTGCAAGCGCCAAGCCTCGGCAAAACGCATACGGTCACTTTGAGCACGAGGGCTCCACATGGCCGGACCCTTGGATTTGTTCAACATCTTAAACTGAATAGCGGTTTTATCCGTAATAATACCGCTATAGCCACCAAGCGCATCGATCTCTCTGACAATTTGCCCTTTTGCAATTCCCCCCATGGCCGGGTTACAACTCATTTGAGCAATATTCTGCAAGTTCATTGTTATCAATAATGTTCTTGCTCCCATATTAGCCGCAGCCGCAGCTGCTTCACTTCCGGCATGACCCCCTCCTACAACGATAACATCATATATAAAACCATTCAACTGCATACTCCATGTTTATGTTCCACGTGAAACAATTACCAATTAAAAATTTCGCAAAGATAGATAATAATCCTCTTTCTCACGCATCTCCAATTTTTCAGCCTTAGACTTGTCTTTATAACCTGTTAGGTGCAATACGCCGTGTATGATTACCCGTTCTAATTCATCCTTAACACTAAGGCCCATTGTTAAGGCATTCTCCTTTACCCTTTCAATTGAAATAAAGATTTCTCCTGAGGTGTTATTTTCTACGGAATAATCAAAGGTTATAATGTCTGTTAAAGTATTGTGTTTCAAATATTTAATATTCTTTTCTAAGAGCTCGTCATCATCACAAAAAACAATATTAATATCTTCAAGCCTCTTTCCTTCGTTCGCAATTGCGCCTTGTAACCATCTCTTTATTAACCTTTTATTTAATATTTTATGCTTGCCTTCTTCAAAAATTCTAATCATCCTTTTGGTTATTAAAATAATCATTTACCTTTTCCTGATAAAACGGTTGTAAAGGTAGGTTTCTTCTAATTAAAAATTCCTCACGATTCTTGTAGGGATGCTCAATTCTTAGATCTTCCTTATTTTCATTACTAAATTTTAACTTATTTTCCTTTGATTGACGCTTATCCTCCGAACCTTGATTTTGCATGGCCTCTTCGAGTTTCAAAAGTTCATGTTTTAAAAATTCCATTTGTTCAATACCCTCCCTAGTCAAACCTTCATTTAACAACAGATCTTCTAACTTATCAAATTCAGATTTCATCTGTTTATAATTATTCTCACTCAACCCATTCTCCTCTAATAACCTTTCCAATTGTTGTCTTAGCTTAACCTGTTCTCTGTAAATTTCAAACTGCCGGCCACTCAAACCTTCTGATTCACTTTTACCTTCGCCTTCATTTTTAGGTAAATCACCTTTCATTTCATCCAAAAGCTCCTGTTGCTTTTTGATGATATCCGGTAAACTTATTGCTTCGCCATTCTTTCCCTTACCTGTTCCCGGTGATTGACTCTGTTGTTGCAAATTATCGAGTACGTTACTCAGTAAATCCGCCAGATCATTGGCGGCCGTCATTGTGTATTGTTGATTAGAAACTCCTTGGTTAACCCTATTCTCAGCCAGATTTTCCAAAGATTTTGCAAGGTTATAATGTGCATCCGACAAATTTTCCTGAATTTTAGAACTAATTTGAACCACCCTTAAAGAAAGGGCATACAAACTATCATCTATATGCTCAAAATTATCTTTGAGTGCATATTGCTTTTTAATTTTTTCCGGATAATCTGAGCGAAGTGTAGCACTTGATTTAAAATCGTCCATCAAATCTTCCTGGTCATAAGAAAATATTAAAAGATTATTTAAAATTCTTTCTAAGTCATCAATATTCTCTTGCAACTGCTCCGCTTGCATCCCATCCATGCTCGACTTTAATTTTTCAGCTACTGCTTTCATTTTTTGGGAAGCTTTCTTTTGTTCTGCTTTTGCATCTTGCTTTCCATTTTGTTCCTTTCCCAATTCATCAAGTGCCTTTTCTAAATCATTTGAAATAGATTTCATTTCCTCATTTTCTACAGGAATATTCCTCGGATTTGACAAATCCATATTCTCCTCCTTTAATTTATCCAATTGACCTTTTACATCCTCAAAATCCTTATTGATCTCTTCTTGGTTTTCTTTGGTATTTGACTTTTCATTATTCAATAAATCCTCTTGCGTTTTTGCCAGCTTTTCTAACGATTTTTGCAATTGATCCATCTTTCTGTCTACATAAAATTGCTTTGTTAACTCAAGTATTCTTTCAAGGGACTTTTCTTGCTGTTCATTCATTTCATTCAGCTTATCCAATTGATCTAATAACCCTTCCTTCTGTAGTTTTTCTGCCAAAATTTTAAGGTCTTCCAGCATCTTTTTTTTATGATCAACATCACCCATTTCATCGAGTCGCTTCATAATTTCTTCCTTCTGCTCTTTCAGTATGCCCTCGTCTTCAATTTCCTCAAGATTTTGTTTTATTTTTTCAGTATTCTTATCTAATAATTTCTGGTACTCATTTTGCTTTTCTAAATACTCTTGAAATTCCCTTTCCTTATTCCAATTAAAACCATCTTCCGACTGAATTGATTTATTCAAATCTTTCAGATCCATATTGAGTTGTTTGATCATCGTATTATTTGACTTCAACTCATTTATATTTTCCTGCTGCTCTTCATCAATTTCTTGCCGAATTTCCTCCTCTGTTTTTTGACGATAATAAAAAGACTTTGATCGTGTCGATTTCCTGCCGTTTACTCCATCATTGTCATAAGCCACAAACAAGAGCTCATAATTCGAGTCGGCTTCCAATGCAATTCCATCAGGAAAAGAATAGAAGAAATCAATTAACACATCTCTTTCGATCTCCATATTTCTTTTTGAATAACTAGAATCTTGAACCTTCTTAAACCAGAACTCCAAACCAATTAAACCATGATCATCTGTGACCATTCCCAAAAAATTTACGTCTCCTCTGCTCAAGGAATCAATATCGGACCTCACTTCTATTTTTGGAAATTCATCCGGTATTACCTCAATTTCAAAGTTTAATTTTTCATAGGCTTTTAGGTTATTATTTGATGAATAAACCTGATAACTCAGATCTTTATTTATCGTTCTTCCGTATTCAAAATAATTTGGTTCAATTCTTTCGAAAACAGATTCGGTCTGCAAATCAGAAAATGTAATTTCCTCTGCCGAAACGGTTTTTACTTTCCATACCACATTTGTCCCTTCGAGCAATTTTATATTGCCGGTATTACTAACCACCTCATTTTTACGCCCTAAATACCGGGGAAAGTTCAATTCCATTGAAAAATCTACAATAGTGGGTGTTTCAATTGTCTTAACATAAAACTTCTCTGATCTTACTTCATTTGCCTCTACGATAAAGGAAAACGAATTTTCAACATTGTCAAATTTGAAAGAGAAAATATTTTCTCCCTTTTTCATGTTGTAAGACTGATCCTCAAATTTAATTCGTACTTCATTGGGTAACAATTCACCTATAGGCTCAATAAAAACCTCTAAGCTTTTACCTTTAACCACTTCTAACTTGGTTTCTTTTAGCACAAAATAAAATGGTGCCGGGGGTTGATACACTTTATTAAAATGAACAACACGGTCAAAACTATTTGAAAAAAGATCTTTCCGGCCAAAAATAAAAGCAATCATAAACACTAGAATCGGTACTATTAAAAATTTTAAATAAACAGTATTCGATTTAAAATGAATGGCCTTTTTAAATGAAAAAGGTTTGATTTGCGCAGCTTTTTGATCTATACTAGCCAAAACCAGCTCTGTTGGTTTTTGGTTTTGCAGTTGTACTATGTTTAATAACTTATCGTCTATTTCATGGAAATACTTCCCAATTATACTCGATGCTTCTTCTTTTGAAATACCCTTTCTTAGACCAAATAATTTAAAAAGCGGAAAAATCACAAAATGGGTGATTAATGATAATTCTACCGCCAAGAAACTCCAAAATAAAATAGACCTAAATGGTGGTTGCAGCCACAGAAAGTACTCTAAAAGTAGGGTCAATAAAAAATACAACAACCCAAAAGCAACAAACAAAATAAGTCCCTTGATTATTTCATTCACGTGAAATTTTCTGATAAACTGTGTTAGTTTTTTTTCTATTTCAATGATATTGCTCATCAATAAATACCTAGTTCAATTTGGATAAAAATACGACTAATTTCTCTTTTCTCTTTTAAGCGATTATCTTTGCACAAAATTTGAACCAAATGAATCAACCTGTAAGAGTTCGATTTGCACCTAGTCCGACCGGGCCGTTGCATATCGGAGGGGTAAGAACAGCCCTTTTTAATTTTTTATTTGCCAAAAAACACAAGGGAACATTTGTATTAAGGATAGAAGATACAGATCAAAACAGGTATGTGGAAAATGCAGAAAAATATATTATTGATTCATTAAACTGGGCCGGTATTCCATTTGACGAAGGGCCTGGCAAAGAAGGAAAATTTGGCCCTTACAGACAATCTGAAAGAAAAGAAATTTACAAAAAGTACGCCGAGAAACTGATTGAAAACGGAAATGCGTATTATGCTTTTGATACTGCTGAAGAACTTGAAGCGCTCAGGGCGAAATCTGAACAGAAAGGGGAAACATTTATTTACAATTATCACAATAGAAAAGGGTTAAATAATTCCTTGAACTTATCTCCTGAAGAAGTAAAAAGAAAGTTGGAGAAAGGAGATAAATACGTTATCAGATTCAAAACTCCCGAGAATAAAACCATTTCTCTTCACGATTTGATTAGAGGACAAATCAATATTGACACGAATACATTAGATGATAAGGTTTTATATAAGTCAGATGGTATGCCTACCTACCACTTAGCGAACATAGTAGATGATCATTTGATGGAAATAACCCATGTTATAAGGGGAGAAGAATGGCTGCCTAGTCTGGCTTTGCACGAATTGTTGTATAGTGCATTCGGCTGGGAAGCACCTAAATTTGCGCATTTGCCACTTATTTTAAAACCTACCGGGAAGGGAAAACTGAGTAAAAGAGATGGAGATAAGGAAGGTTTCCCTGTTTTTCCTTTGGCATATACCAATGAAGAAACAGGTGAAGTTTCGAGGGGTTACAAAGAAGATGGTTATTTTAAAGAAGCCTTTGTCAATATGTTGGCTCTGCTTGGCTGGAATCCGGGCACGGAAAAAGAGTTATTCAACCTTACCGAACTTGTAGAAAGCTTTGATCTTGCAAGAGTTAATAAATCAGGAGCAAAGTTCGATCCTGAAAAAACCAAATGGTTCCAGCAACAGTATCTTAAAAATGCCCCTAATGAGCAAGTTACTGCGGAATTCAAAGAATTATTAGCGAACAAAAATATAAGCCTGTCTGATGATAAATTATCTAAAATTGTCAGTTCTATCAAAGAAAGGGCAATTTTTGTAAAAGATCTTGAAGACCTAAGCGAATATTTTTTTACGGCTCCTTCCTCTTACGATGAAAAAGCAGCGAAAAAAAATTGGAAAGAAGACACGTCAGAGCTAATGAATGAATTGATTATTCTACTTCAAAATTGTCAGACTTTTGACTCAGAAACACTTGAAAATGAGGTTAAAAACTGGATTGAAAATAAAGAAATTGGATTCGGCAAAATAATGCAACCTCTAAGACTATCCTTAGTAGGCGAGTTAAAAGGAGCTCATCTTTTTGATATTATGGAAGTTATTGGAAAAGAAGAAACAATTCGAAGAATTAACAATGCAATTCAAAGTTTAAGCTAGGAACTATTCCCTTTTCTTTAACTGAACATTGTAATCTTTTAAAGTTTTTTCAATATCATGGTTTAGGGGATTAAAATTCTCTTCGCTAAATTCAATTTTTCTTTCATTTCTCATTTTGATGTGTTTGATAGATCTTAAAAATCTTCTCACATCGTCTTTTGAAGATAAAATTAAACCGGGTACTTTCGCTTTTTTACCATTTTCATCCATCGCTACCATTGAAAAATAGGAAGAATTACAATGCTTTTTAATTCCGGTTCTTATATTCTGTGAAACAACCTTTATACCAACCACCATTGAGGAGCTACCTACATAGTTCACCCTGGCTTTTAGGGTTACCAGTTCCCCTACTTCGATCGAGTTTAAGAAATCTACCCTGTTAACAGAGGCGGTAACACAATATTCTTCAGAAAATTTAGATGCACAGGCAAATGCCGCCTTATCCATTAAAGACAAAATAAAACCTCCGTGTATTTTTCCGCTGAAATTAGCGTAGGAAGGGAGCATTAATTCGTTTAAAATGATATCAGATTCTACAGTTGTTTTGAATCTTTTACTCATTCTTTCGTCGTTTTTTCAACGGAAGTGATAAAATATTTTGTGTCTCCCATCCAAGGAAAAGTGCCAAATCTTTCGATATAGGTTAGTCTTACATGTTGACCTTGTAGCGCTTTTAATTGTTCCAAAACGACTTTTTCCTTTTTTTCTACAGAAAAATCAAAATGTTGAGATTCAGATACACCTTGACTCAACCTACCTTCCCAGGTTTTAAAAACAACTCCTCGGCTAGAAATTTTAACTAACTCACCTGATCTATAGCCTTCGCTGTAATGCACATAATACACGAACAAAAAATACCCTATTAAGACTAAAATGCCAACAATAAGACTGAT
>CAZWAN010000074.1:0-13171 GCA_964631875.1 uncultured Flavobacteriaceae bacterium | reverse complement strand
TATACATTCCGGATAAAAACATAGAAATTAATTTATGTGAGAAATAAAGAAATTAGGATTAATTTTACCTATAACTAAAACCTTAATTATTTAATCATTATGAAAAAGTCAGCTTTTTATTTACTCGTTACTGTATTTACAGCTATTTTATTTGGGCAAACTATTAATGCTCAATCTTATAAGGAAGAAATAGAGATGTTTCAATCCATATTCGGGATGGAAAAAAAGGCGTTGGTAGCAGATTTTATAAAGATCGATGAGGCGAATCCTTTTTGGGCAATCTATGACGAATATGAAACCAAAAGAAAAGCTTTAGGTCAAAAACGTTTGGCCGCCCTAGCGGACTATGCCGATAATTATGATAGCATGACGGATGCCGGTTATGACAACACGATCAAAACCATGATCGAACTTAGAAAGCAAAATGATAAATTGCTCGACACCTATTATAAAAAGGTAAAGAAGGCGTCCGGTTCAAAAATTGCAGGTCAGTTCTTTCAGCTTGAAGCCTATGTTCAAAGTGAAATAAGAAGTACAGTGATGTCTTCCATCCCTTTTATAGGTGAGCTTAATTAATTTCATATAGTTGCAGCATAAGACCCGGACATTATTTTTCGGGTCTTATTTTTTATAATTGGAACAACTGTTTTTTTATAGAAAGTTTGAGACCATTTCTATCCTTTTTTTTGCTCATTTTGTTCAGGAAGTCTCATTTTTATGCCTTTTTTGACATACCTTTAAGTAAATAAATTTTTTACTAGCCATGAAAATCTTTAGATACCTATTTTTCTTAATTAGCCTGCTATTTTTTGTTCAAATGTCAGTTGCACAAGAAAAAAAACCAAAAGTAGCTGTCGTTTTAAGTGGTGGAGGTGCCAGGGGGATTGCCCATATCTATACCCTTCAAATGCTCGATTCTCTGGGTATCGTACCTGATATGATCTTAGGTACCAGTATGGGAAGTATTGTAGGCGGTTTGTATGCCATGGGTTATTCGGGTGATGACATAGAAAAATTGACGCGAGAAACGGATTGGGTGACCCTTTTTGGCGGAGAAATTTCTCTGCAGGATATCAGTAATGAAGAGAAAAGTGAATATGAACGCTATCTTGTTGATTTTGATTTTATCAAAGGAAAACCCAAGGTCAAAAATGCGATCATCAGTGATCAGAATTTAAGAGAATATCTCAATGCGCTAACTTACCCGGTTTATAATATTTCCGATTTTGATGATTTGCCAATACCTTATAGAGCAGTGGCAACAGATATTGTTGAAGGAAAAGAGGTGATTCTAAAAAGTGGATCACTGAATTATGCCATGCGAGCAAGTATGTCGATTCCCGGGATTTTTATGCCCGTAGATTATGAAAATACACTTTTGGTCGATGGCGGTGTTCTCAATAATTTTCCAACAGACATCGCCAAAAGTATGGGGGCAGATATTATCATCGGAAGTGATGTAGGTGGTGGGATGAAGGCGAAAGAGGAGTTAGACAACATTGCAACCTTGGTATTTCAAACCGGAATGTTGAGCAGTAATTTAAAGAATCCCGCGAACAGGGCTTTATGTGATATTTTGATTGACCACGTTCCATATCTGACGTATGAAACAGGTGATTTTGTCAAAGCAAAGGAAATTTATGAAGAAGGAAAAATGGCTACGGTTGATATGAGGGAACAGTTTGTGGAGCTGGCAAATAGATTAAAAGGATATGAGCAAAAGAAAGTTCAGTTACCTGATGTGAAAGATGATTTTTATATAGAGGAGATCGTCTATAAAGGAGTTAGTGATGAAAATTTGAGTTTGGTTAGCTCCAGAACAGGATTAAATAATCAAGCCAATTATTCAACAGAACAAATCATCCGCAGAATGGATAAAATGATCGGAACTAACCTTTTTGATCGGGTTGGTTTTGATATAGAAAGTGATAACAACGGGAATCTGAGGTTAAATATAGATGCCATTGAAAAGTCTCAACATCAGGTAAAAGGTTCATTGCACTATGATACTTTTACAGGAATCGGGCTTATTTTTAACTATACCGGGAGAAATGTACTGGGTCATTCCTCCCGGATTTTAGCAACGGTTGATATTTCAGAACAAAACAGGTATCGAGTGCAATACCAAAAGATATTCGGTAGCGATAAAAATTGGTGGTTCAGAACGGAAGGTTATTTAGAAAATCTTTTGAGGGGATTTTATCTGAATGGTGAAGTAGTGGAAGATTTTAAGACTCGTTTTTACTATATTAATGCCGAGATCAACAAGAATATCATCTCCTTTAAAAGCTATGCCGGTGTTGGTGCGGCTTATGAATATACGGGTTTGAAACCGGAAGTGGATCCTGATATCGTAGACAATATTCTTTTTCTTGAAAAGTACCAATTTAAGAACCTGAATGTTTTTGCACAATACGTACATAACTCCTTTGATAGGGTTTTTTACCCCAGCCGAGGAATATATTACAGAGGGATCATCAGTCATTCCTTTTTGCATGATGTACATATGAATTACGACGATGAAATTGGCGGTGATTTTAAAAAACCGACGAGCAGTTTTACCAAGCTGGGTCTCGACATTGAAAAGAGATACCCCATCAGTGCAAAGTTAACCGGAATCATCAGCGCCAATATGGCTTTTACTTTTTACGATGCAGAGGTGACCAATGATAAAGTTTCCTATACCGATTTTGGATATGGAGCGAAATATTATTTGGGTGGGGTGATCACCAGACCCAGAAAAGACAATTATGTACTTCCCGGTTTAAAAGAAAATGAAGTCGCGGCCACGCAGTTTATGATGGCACAACTGGCTTTTCAATACAATATTAAAGGTAAATTATTTTTAACACCTCATATCAATTTTGCTTCCATCGGATTTCAGGATTTTGAGGAGTATATGGATACGGCTTTTTCGCCGGAAGGATCATGGCAATTGACCGAAGAAACAAGTGCGCTCTTCTCTGCAGGGGCTACAGTATCCGTCAATACGTTCTTAGGACCTGTCGATTTTGATGTATCTTGGGTAAACGATATTGATAAGTTCAGGATATTCTTTGGGATTGGTTATCAATTTAACAGGTCTAACTAAATTATTTGAAACAATTTTTATTATACCGGATAGCAAGCAATTTGTTAGGTAGAATAACTATTTTGGACTGATTAATTTTTTATGATATGTTTAAACCTCAGCTGATACTAGATCGTATTTTAAAAGGAATCGTTTTGTTCCTTCTTCCATTGACCCTGCTTACTTATTTATTCAAAAGAGGGATCGATGTGATGGCAAAAGTTGTAGAACCTATTAAAGATCATTTACCCGAACATCAGATTTTTGGCATAGGGATGGTTACCCTACTCAGTATCTTCCTTTTGTTATTGATCTGTTATGTTTTTGGTTGGTTGGTAGAAAAAAGTCGAACACGATTCTATTTAGATAAAGTAGACAACTTACTGGCCTCTATTATTCCCGGTTATGCAATGATGAAAACGACGGCTACAGATGTAATCGGTACAGAAGACAAGGAGTGGAGAGTTGTTTTGATGGGTGAGGAGGATGATTGGAAAATGGGTGTCGAGGTGGGTAAACAAGAGGGGGAGTATTGTGTCATTTTTTTTCCTGAACCTCCGGATGCAAAAGCCGGGGAAGTCAAACTGATCCACCAATCAAAAATAAAATACAGCGATCTTCCCGTGAATCAGCTTTTTCTGATCATCAAGAAATATGGAGCCGGTGCAACTGCCCTCCTCAATAAAAAATCCGAATAAAATTCAGGCCATCAACTTACTCATCCTACACAAACTACTTTCATCGCGTTTTGTCCCGGAATCAAATACTTGTTTCCATTGATCTCTTGGTAAAACAGCAATCCCAAGCTCACGATGAGCGCTGCCGTTTCAGGTAAATTTGGTTCAACAGGCAGATCAACAATCAACTCGATTTTCTCAGTCAGATTTTCTTTTACGCCTAGTATTTCACTGCTCACGCTCTGTCGCAAATCATTGTGTTTTTCGTGTAGAAAAACATAGGCCTGACGGCTTTTTTCGAAGACGTAATCACTCAATCCAAAGACGTGCAGGATCAACTGAAAATGGGTTGCCTCACCGGGAGAATCCATGTATATGCCCGGATGAAAAGCCGGAATTTCACAGGTAACCTGCTTGCGCTCGGCGTCGATTTCAGGCAATTGATAAGGTGGATAAAAAACCGAGGAAAATGATTTCTTTTGGTTCAGTTCAAAACCCTCTATAAAATTTCTGTGCCTCACCATGTCAAAAGATCTCCCTCCTCTTTCCCCGTCTCCGGCCTTATTGATGCGCTTCATCATCCCTGTGACTTTTCCGGATATACTCCCAGTACGAATCGCTTTGGTGAGGGGCAGAAAACCCTGTCGGAAAGTTTTGCCCAAAACAGCTGCGGCACCAAATTCCCTCATGTTTTCGCGGGTTCTTTCAAAATTGGGGTCGCTGAGGATCCTTTTTTTATCGGCACCCCCGGCGCCTTTTACAAAAAATTGTCCATTCTGTTCATAAATGACCAGTCCGCTCAATGAACCGGTCATTTTTAAAAAGCTTTTTAAAGTTGCCATCGATCTAAAAATTTAAACGTTACTTCTTTTAATGAGTACCGGAATAAAAAGTCAACATAAAAGAGTAAAAAAGTGACCATAGGATGATGAATTAGGGAAGTGATATGGCCTAAAAAGTACTTTGAGCAAGATCAGATCGAATAAAAAAATAGAGGAGAGCGCACGGAGAGCGCACGGAGATTGCACGGAGATTGCACGGAGATTGCACAAAAAGTGCATTCAAAATCTATCTGATTTATACGATTGGGTGCTATACAGATGCTGTTTTCATAAGGTTTTCTAGGCAATTCATTCCTTTTCTCTTCAGGTAGTCTAAAGTTTTGATTATTTGTGGCTATTTTTTTAAAATCCATAGGCAAAGCATGGTGAACTAAGGCAAGTAATTTTATATATTTATGGAAACAAATCACATGAAATATTTTTTCTGTAAAGGCTTGTGTTTGCTATTATGGCTGACCTTGCAAACGACTTTTTCTCAAAACAATCCGCAGCCTGTCTACGTCATTGTTCACGGGGCGTGGGGTGGAGGTTGGGCATTCAAACAGGTCGATTCGCTCTTAACTCAAAAGGGAGCACTGGTATACCGACCTACCTTGACCGGACAGGGAGAAAGGGTACATCTCGCTACGCAAGATGTGGGCTTGGATACCCATATCAATGATGTTGTCAATACAATTCTTTTCGAGGATCTGCACTCCGTGGTTTTGGTAGGGCACAGCTATGGCGGTATGGTGGTTACCGGTGTGGCAGATCGTGTTGCAGAGCGAATTAAAAAACTGATCTATGTGGATGCTTTTTTTCCTGAAAATGGTGAAAGCGTGGTGAGTATCACAGGTGATTTCACGGCGAATGGCATGAAGAAAGTCGATGGTTACGTTGTGCCCCCCTGGGTGCCTGAAGGGCAAAGCCCACCTAAAGACGTGCCGCATCCCTTTAAAACTTTTACAGATACCCTTGTGCTTACCCGTATGCAGAGCGTGAAAATTCCCACGAGTTATCTATTGACCGTTGATAAGGGAAAATCACCGTCGGAAGATGATTTCGCTTCCCAGGCGGAAAGAGCGAAGCAAAAAGGCTGGCCGGTGTTGACCCTAGAAGCTGATCATAATGCCCAGTGGTCTGCCCCTATTGCCTTTGCCCAAATGCTTTGGGACCTGGGAACAGAAAAAATGTAAAAAGATGTACAAAAAAAGGATTTACATTATTTTGATTTTTGTCTTGTCCATAGGACTGTTACAACCGATGAAAGGTCAATCGTATACACCAAGCCGGGAAAATATCGAAGCGCGAAAGTGGTTTGCCGAAGCCAAATTCGGTTTGTTCATCCATTGGGGAGTGTATAGTATTTTAGGAGATGGAGAATGGGTCATGCAGGTGCAAAATATTCCTGTAAATGCCTACGAAAGATTACCCTCTTTTTTTAATCCGATCGAATACAATGCGGATGAATGGGTGAAAATGGCCAAAGATGCGGGTATGAAATACATCTGTATCACCTCCAGACACCACGATGGTTTTTCGATGTTCGATACAAAAATGACCGACTATAACATCGTAAAAAGTACGCCTTACCAAAAGGATATTTTACAAGAGTTAGCCGCAGCCTGTAAAAAGGAAGGGATCAAATTGTTTTTTTATTATTCTTTATTGGACTGGCACAATGACGATTATTTTCCCAGAGGCCAGACAGGGAATGGAATTGCGGGAAGGAAAGAAGGGAGCTGGGATAAATACATCGCTTTTATGAAGGGGCAGCTCACCGAATTACTGACCAACTACGGAGAAATTGGAGGGATCTGGTTCGACGGGGATTGGGATAAGAAAAATGCCGATTGGCATTATGATGAAATTTATACCCTGATTCATAGCCTGCAACCTCAGTGTCTGATTGGCAATAACCACCACGAGGCAGTGAAACCCGGAGAAGATTTCCAAATGTTTGAAAAAGACCTGCCCGGAAAATCTACCCAGGATTTTGCCAGCAAACCGGAGGATATCGGGGTACTGCCAAAAGAAGTTTGCGAGACGATCAACGGATCATGGGGATTTAATTTGCAGGACAGAAAACACAAAAGCGATAAAGAACTCATCCACTACCTCATCAAAGCGTCGGGATACGGAACAAATTTATTGCTCAATGTAGGTCCGATGCCCAATGGTAAGATACAGGAAGAACATGTCAAATCTCTGTCAAAGATAGGGGATTGGTTAAGGGTAAACGGAGAGACCATTTACAGTACCACAGGCGGAATGATCCCTCCCTCCGAAGAAATGGTATCTACCCAAAAAGGTAAGAAGCTCTATCTGCATCTGCTCGATCAGCAAAAAGACTGGTTTGTACCTTCTTTTACTGCCGGGATCGCTGCCATGCGCTATTACAGTTCAGGTAAATCAGTAAAATACGCGCTTAGCGATTTTGGTTTATTGTTCAGCGTTCCGGAGCAGGAACAGAATGAGATCGACACAATTATAGAAATAACACTGAAATAAAACAATTATAACCTGTTGTGTTTTATGTATTTAAAAAGTTTAATGTTGTCAGTTCGAGTGATTTTTTGAAAAAAAATTGTATCGAGAACTAATTGATAGGCTAAAATTCTTATGCTCGATACAATCCTGAGTCTTCGGGATCGCCCATTTCGATCATGAAATTCACTCGAATTGACAGAATTTTGTCAAAAAGATAACGGTTATTAAATATGCTTAAACATGGAAAAATTAGATTGGCTTAAAGTATTAATTTTATCGGCAGCCATAGTATTGGCGGGATATTTTGTAGGGAATATGCAGAAAACGGGAAAGGCTTTTGATCGTTCGGTTCAAGTAAAAGGACTTTCGGAAAGAGAGGTAAAAGCTGATCTCGCTGTTTGGCCCATTAATATAACACTTACAGGAAATGATTTGCAACAACTTAAAGATGAATTGGAAAAGCAAAATAAGGCCGTAAAATCTTTTTTTATATCTCAAGGATTTACTTCTGAAGAGATCACCAGTGGTACAACCAATATTAGTGATTCCAGGGCTGTCTTGTACGGAAACGAAAATAGAAGTCCCGAATTTAGGTACATCGCTATTTCTGAGTTTACCATAAGAACAAAAGACGTTCAAAAACTGCAAGATGCACTAAGTGGTTCGCTAGAATTAATTTCCAATGGTATTTTGATCAATTCCAAAAATAGTTGGCAACCTATTCAATACAGTTTTTCGGGTTTGAATCAGATCAAACCTTCAATGATCGAAGAGGCCACGCGAAATGCGCGCGAGGTGGCAGAAAAATTTGCTAAGGATTCTAATTCGAAAGTAGGTAAAATAAAAAATGCCCAACAAGGACAGTTTTCTATCAGTGATCTGGATCAAAACACGGGTTATGTTAAAGTAGTCAGGGTAGTTTCTACCATAGAATATTATTTGGAAGATTAAACTAAAACTGATCTCTCAGATTTTTATCGTATCGGTCTATCGCTTCTATGATTAATTTAACCGCATCGATATAAAATACTTGGTCTATATTTTCAAAATCATCCCTTGGGGTGTGATAATCTTCATGGTCTTCAACTCCAAAATAAACAAAAGGAATGCCTTTGTTATGGAAGACCCGGTGGTCTGATGATGCTGTCCAATCCTCTCTTTCATTTGTTGGATCGTCATGCCCAAAAACCAATTGTACAGGAGATATCATATTTTCAATAGGAGCTTTTAAATAGGGATAATGATAGGTGCCGCAGGCGTATAATTCTTTCTTGTCATTTCTGGAAATCATATCCAGATTGATATTCAATTTGATCTTTTGCGTTTCCGGAAAATGTTTCAAAAAATATTTGGCTCCGTAAGACCCCTTTTCTTCGGCATCAAATTCGGCAAATATCAGGGTGTGATTCGGTTTTTTATCTTTAAAATAATTGGCAATCACAGGCAAAGCAGCAGCCCCTGAAGCATCGTCATCGGCGCCGTTATATATTTCTCCATCCTGTATGCCCAGGTGGTCGTGATGCGCAGAAATGACGATCACATCAGCACTCTTTCCCGGGATTTTGGCCAATACATTCCCTCCATAGACCAAGGTGTCGGGTACATTGCTGAAATCTTCTGCCGCATTTTCGACAGGAAGGATCATCTGCCTGGCCCTTCCTTGTAATAATTCGGGAAAAGATTGAATATAACCCGCTTCAAGCCATGGTTCTATCCCGAAATTTCCAAATTGCTCTGCCAGGTATAACTGGCCTTTTCTGTTCCCCTCAGAAGCAAAATTTCTGCCTTCCAAAGAATCGTGTGACAAGGTACGGATACCCTCGATCAACTGCTTTTCGTCGATGTTGACCGATTGTTTATTTTTTTGTGCCGAGCAGCTCAGGAGCAAACAGGTAACCAGGATCAGGAGAATAGCTTTCATGGGATGGTATTTGAGCAGCAATGTTACACAATTAATTTTAAGCGTTAAAATTGAGGGCTAAATTTGTAACGACATGGAAACTTTGATGACTAATTTTGTAAAAACACGTAAATTTAACAGACAAAATAAAAACAACATGATCATTTCAACAACGAACAGTTTAGATAACCATCCTGTAAAAGAGTATTTAGGCTTGGTGGCGGGTGAAACCATTATTGGAGCCAATATTTTTAGAGATATTTTTGCCTCGATCAGGGATGTGGTAGGCGGGCGATCCTCGTCTTATGAAGAAGTATTGCGCAAGGCCAAAGACACTGCCATCAAGGAAATGAAGCAGCAGGCAGCAGAAAAAGGGGCCAATGCGGTCATAGGTATAGACCTGGATTACGAAACCGTAGGGCAGGGGATGCTCATGGTTGTAGCCAGCGGTACCGCTGTAAGAATTTGATCGTTCATCTGATGTTGACGAACTTTAAAGCTGCACTTACGCCGGATGATTTTCATTTGATAGAAAGCCTGGCACAGGAGATCTGGCACGAGCATTACCCGGATATCATAGGCCTGGCACAGGTGGAATATATGCTGAAGAAGTTTCAGACCTCGGCTCATATGCAGGCACAATGGGCAGAGGGCTATGCCTATTTTTTGATCTACCGAGGTCAGCTTCCGGCGGGGTATATGGCTTACCAGGCACGGGAAGACCACCTGTTTTTGAGTAAGCTCTATTTGTTGCAAGAATTCAGGGGTCAGAAGATCGGAAAGGAGTCCTTGGCATTTATTGAAGAGCAGGCTAAAAAATTACAATTATGTAAAATTCGGCTGACCGTTAACAAGGAAAATCTAATTTCGGTCAAAGCCTATGAAAGTGCCGGATTTGTGAATTATGGCGTTGCCGTTACCGATATTGGCGAGGGCTTTGTAATGGACGATTATTTAATGGAGAAAACGTTTAATTGATACCTATGATCTGGGTCATACTTGCCTTGAGCATTTTGTTTACAGGGATCGGTTTTTTGATCAATTCAACTAATGCCGACTCTTTACTTGCAGGATACAATACCATGTCGCCGGAACAACGAAAAAATGTAAACTTGACGGCTTATCTGAGGGTATTTAAAAAGTTTCATATTTTTCTGGGACTTTCTTTTTTGATGCTGGGTTTAGGTCTGTATTTTTTCGCGGATGAAAGTGTACTCATCGCGTTTATGACCATTTATCCCATTTTAGCGTATTTAGTGCTGATCATTTATGGCTTTCGTTTCGATAAAAATCCTTCGGGATTTAGGAAGATTGCCGGTGTGCTGGTGCTCCTTGTCAGTTTAGTACTGGTGATCTATTTGATGTTTGAAGGGAATCAAGAACATGACTTAATGATCACAGAAGAAAGCGTTCAAGTCAAGGGCATGTACGGGGAACAAATTTATTTTGAGGATATAGCGACTGTTAAACTATTGGATCAACTGCCCGAGCTAACGAAAAAGAGCAATGGTTTTGCCATGGGGTCGGTGAGAAAAGGATATTTTAAAACCGCCGGAAATGAAAAAGTGAAACTACTTCTTCACGGAGATCAGTTACCGCTCATCTTTATCCAAAAAACAGACGGGACTAAGGTCTATTATTCATCGAAATCTTCAAACAACCGAAGCTTATACCAAATTTTGGAGCAAAAGGTAAAGTCTAAAAATGATTAAGAAAATACAAAGGGTATTTTTAATTTGATATATTCGTTGCGTGCAGCCCATAAATCATCATACATGAAAGAAATCGTACAAAAGCAAAGAGATTTTTTTAAGAGCAATCAGAGCAAAGACATTGCTTTTAGGATCGCGCAGTTAAAGAAACTCAAAAGTGTGATCAAGGAAAACGAAAAAGCTTTTGACGATGCAATTTATAAGGATTTTAAGAAATCAGCTTTTGATAATTTTACATGCGAAATGGCCTTGATCTATCACGATTTAGATGAGGCCATCAAACATATAAAGTCATGGTCGGCCAAAAAATCAGTAAAAACCAATTTGCTCAACCAACCCGGGAAAAGTTATGTATTGCCCGAACCCTTGGGTGTTTCATTGGTGATCGGGGCCTGGAACTATCCTTATCAATTGTCTTTTGCTCCTGTAGTAGCTGCCATTGCCGCCGGAAATACCGTGGTGCTCAAGCCCAGTGAATTGCCTCAGCATACCAGTCGTTTAATGGCCGACCTGATCAATAAGCATTTTGATCCTGCTTTTTTCAAGGTTGTGGAGGGAGGTGTTGACGAAACCACCGAGCTGTTAGAGCAACACTTTGACAAGATCTTTTTTACCGGATCTGTGCCTGTGGGAAAGATTGTCTATCAGGCCGCAGCCAAAAATCTGACCCCGGTTACCCTGGAATTGGGAGGAAAAAGTCCGGCCATTGTGGAGGCCGATTGCGATTTGCCAATTACAGTTAAACGGCTTGTGTGGGCGAAATTTTTAAATGCAGGACAAACTTGTATTGCGCCTGATTATTTGTATGTGCATCAATCGATCAAAGAAGTATTTCTGCAAAAAATGGTGGAAGAAATTGAAAAAGAACGATTTGATGTGGAGAACGGGAACTATGTGCAGATCATCAATGAAAGAAATACGCAGCGGCTGGCCGCGATGATAGATCCTTCAAAAGTATATTACGGTGGGAAGATAGACCTCGGGACAAGACATATACAGCCCACCATTTTAACAGAGGTAAGCTGGGAGGATGCCGTGATGCAGGAGGAGATTTTCGGACCCGTCTTACCGGTTCTTTTTTATACAGACCTCGATGAAGTGATTAATAGGGTAAAAGAAAGGCCGAGACCCTTGTCTTGTTATGTATTTACCAAAAATAAGCAGCATAAAAACAGGGTATTGGACGAAATTTCATTTGGAGGAGGGGCAGTAAATGAAGCCATAATGCATATTGCCAACAGTCATCTGCCATTCGGTGGTGTAGGGAGCAGTGGGATCGGTGCTTACCACGGAGAAGCAGGCTTTCGCGCTTTTTCGCATTACAAAAGTATTCTGGAAAAATCTACCTGGATTGAACCCGGTTTAAAATATTTTCCACATACCACAAAGAAACTCAACCTGATCAAATGGATCATGGGGCAGAAGTAAATAGACTTGAGTATCGTTCAGGAGACTCCGTAACCCTTCCCCTCCCGCGCGAATCCTTTCGCGTGGTATTTGCATTCTGTATTGCTGAGATATTTCAAGAAAAATTAAATTTGACGTTCGTACTTCAGATTATGCCGGTAGAAAAGGGTACTTGGATGATGTTGTGATTTTTGAGTATTTTGGATAGAAAAGATGAAAATTTAAGTAGATTTGAGTTGACCACGCGATGCAAATCGCGCGGCAGCGGGGGAACATATATTCATTATAATAAAGATTTTATTCAAAAACAATGAAAAGATTGATATTATTGGTTTTCTTAGTTCTTACTAGTTGCCAAGAAAAAAAAACGGAAATTGTAGAATTCAAAAAAGGTGAACTAACTGATGCTTCAAAACAGCTTCTAGAGATATATTGTAACGATTCAATGTTAGATTCTCTTAAATATGATATTAGATTTATGAAAAGAGGTATTGATACTCTTGAAATTTTGGCAGTGGCGCGTGAGGAATTTTTTGGTGACAAAACACACTTAAATTACTACGTAGATTATTTCAAAGGATTCAGAGTTTTCATATGGATGAATAAAGACGGCAGATTTTTCGATTCTTCGGGGAAAACTTTGAAAAAAGAAGTTCAAATAGATATAGCAGATATTAATAAAGAAAAAGACATTCCATTAACCTATGATACTCCTTATTGGATCGTGATTTTAAAAAAAAATAAGATTACCCATTTTGATTGTCAATTTTGTACTCAAACTAAGGAGCTGCTAGATGAAATTGAAGCTATAGAATTCCAATGAAATATTATTGTTTCCTCTTTGCCCAATACAAAAACCTCCCCATGCTATTTCCACGAGTCTTTTAGCAAACTTGTCCCTTATGAAGGAATCTTTAAAAAACAGGGGTTTATTCAATCCTGTTTTATCATGGCATTTATTTGTGGAGATCAACTCAAAAGTTTCTATCAATATGGAAGACAGATTTTACAATTACTTTTTTGATGCTGTAAAATTCTTTGTTTTTTATGCTCTTTAAAATGTGTTTTATATTGTTCAAAATTGAGAACATTTC
>CAZWAN010000073.1:0-13416 GCA_964631875.1 uncultured Flavobacteriaceae bacterium | reverse complement strand
ACTTAAATATAGTTTTATCATCTACATTACATTCAATGGATTGTTATTTTATCTATTTATTCCTTATTTTGTAGAAAAATAAAAGATTATGGATTCAGACTTTAAACCCGCAGACAGAATACAAGACCTACAATATTTTGGAGAATTTGGAGGTGTAAATCCTTCTATTTCAGATTCATCTACCTATACTTTTTTGGCAGCAAAATCGATGATGGACACTTTCGAAGGAAATACCGAAGGTTGTTATTTGTATTCACGACATAGTAGTCCGAGTAATTTATACCTCGGTCAGGCCCTCGCCGCAATGGAAGGAACTGAGTCGGCCAACGTAACCTCATCAGGAATGGGTGCAATTACAGCAACACTGATGCAAATTTGCAGCGGTGGTGATCACATCATTTCAGCAAGAACCATATATGGGGGTACCTATGCTTATTTTAAAAATTTCGCGCCAAAATTCGGAATGACTACTTCCTTCGTTGACATTACAAATTTAGAGCAGGTCGAAAAGGCCATTCAAGAGAATACAAAAGTGATCTATTGCGAAAGTGTGAGTAATCCACTGTTGGAAGTTGCTGACATCAAGGCACTTGCAAAACTTGCCAAGAAACACGATCTCAAATTGGTGGTCGACAACACGTTTTCTCCATTGAGTATTTCTCCCGCAATTTTAGGGGCAGATATTGTCATCCATAGTTTAACAAAATTTATCAATGGGACGAGCGACACTGTAGCCGGTGTAATTTGTGCGAGTAAAGAATTTATCGATGCCACGAGAAATGTTAACGATGGTGCCTGTATGTTACTCGGATCCGTGATGGATAGTTTGCGTTCTGCAAGCGTATTAAAAAATATGAGAACGCTGCATATCCGAATGAAAAAACACAGTGAAAACGCCATGTACTTGGCTGAAAAATTTGAAAAGGATGGTATCAAAATGATCTATCCGGGATTAAAAAGTCATCCCCAACACGAATTGTTTAGATCTCTATACAATCCGCAATACGGTTTTGGAGGTATGTTAGCTTTTGATGCCGGATCACTTGAAAAAGCCGATGAATTGATGGAACTCATGCAAAAAAGGAATCTGGGATATTTGGCTGTAAGTCTTGGTTTTTACAAAACGTTGTTCAATGCACCGGGCACGGCTACTTCTAGTGAAATTCCAGTTGAAGAACAACAAGCTATGGGATTGACCAATGGTTTGATAAGATTTTCCATTGGTTTGGACAATGACATTGAAAGGACTTACCAAGCCATGAGACAGTGCATGCTTGACCTGAATATTTTACAGGAAAAAGTATCGTTAGAGGCTTAATTGCATAAATTAAATCAGAAAATAAATTAAAAATCCGTCTCAAAATTTGAAACGGATTTTACTTTTTTAAGGGTTGGTGATCCCTCTCTACCCCAGCGCTGCCGTGCGATTGTATCACGTGGTTGACTCAAATTGCAGTAAGCTTAAATCTTTTCTATCAATAAAATCTAACCTTTTAAATAACTCAAAACATTGCGTTCTATTCTTTCTAGAATTTGCGTATTATCAGCTTTTTCAAATTTTTGTCCGGTTATATTTTCGAACAATTCGATATAACGGTTAGAGATCTCGTCTATCTTTTCATCTGTCATTTCCGGAATAACTTGTCCTTCCAATCCTTGAAAACCATTTTCAATCAACCATTGTCGCACAAATTCTTTAGACAATTGTTTTTGAGGCAAACCTTGATCTTGTCTTTCCTGATATCCCTCTGCATAAAAATACCTCGACGAATCAGGCGTATGAATCTCGTCTATCAACACAATTTCACCTTCCTGGGTTTTTCCAAACTCATACTTGGTATCTACTAATAATAAACCTCTTTTTTTTGCGATTTCAGTTCCTCTTTTAAAAAGTTTTCTGGTATAATCCTCCAGGATCAAATATTCTTTTTCATCTACAATTCCCTTGGCGAGAATATCCTCCCGAGAAATATCCTGGTCATGCAAACCGCTCTCTGCTTTTGTAGTCGGTGTAATAATGGGTTCAGGAAAACGATCATTTTCTTTCATTCCATCAGGCATAGTAACCCCGCAGATCATTCTCTTTCCCGCTTTATATTCTCTCCATGCATGGCCCGACAAATAACCGCGAATAACCATTTCAACCTTAAATGGCGTACACAATTTTCCAATAGAAACATTGGGATCCGGACTAGCCATTAACCAATTAGGAACAAGATCTTTGGTTTCTTCCATCATCAACAATGCGATCTGATTCAGAATTTGACCTTTGTATGGAATCTGTTTTGGCATGACCACATCAAAAGCTGAAAGCCTGTCAGAAGCGATCATCACCAACAACTCATCAGCAATGTTATAGACTTCTCTTACTTTTCCTTTGTAAACATTTTTCTGGCCGGGAAATTGAAAATGGGTATCGTTAATGGTTTGCATCCTTATATAATTTGTTAGGTTGTTTCTAAATTCTTAAATGCCGCTAAAATTTTACTGACCAATTTATGGCGAATAATGTCTCTCGCATCTAAAGTCACAAAAGAAATCCCTTCAATATCTTTTAGCGTAACAATGGCTTCTTTCAGTCCTGAAATTTGTTTTGAAGGCAAATCTATCTGACCCGGATCACCTGTAATAATGAACTTTGCATTTCTCCCCATCCTCGTCAAGAACATTTTCATTTGGCTATGTGTGGTGTTTTGTGCTTCATCCAAAATCACAAAAGCAGAATCTAGTGTTCTACCGCGCATAAAAGCCAAAGGAGCAATTTGAATGACGCCCTTTTCTAAATAAGAAACCAATCTTTCGTGAGGAATCATATCGTGCAAGGCATCGTAAAGCGGTTGCATATATGGATCCAATTTTTCTTTGAGATCACCCGGCAAAAAACCTAGGTTTTCACCTGATTCCACAGCCGGCCTTGTAAGTATGATCCTTCTAACTTCTTTCTCTTTAAGGGCTTTCACAGCCAGTGCAACTGCCGTATAGGTTTTTCCCGTTCCGGCCGGACCAACAGCAAAAAGCATGTCATTTTCTTTAATTTCTTCCACCATCTTTTGCTGATTAGGCGTTTGTGCCTTTATCAGCTTCCCTCCTACACCGTGAACAATGGTATCTGACTTCTTAAAATCTTTTGTTTGATGGGTAGTCGCTATCTGCTCAATAACATGGGCGTCAATCTTGTTGTATTTTTGAAAATAGCTTACCAGGCGATCTATGTTTTTCTCAAATTCATCAAGTATGGCGGCTTCACCAAAGGCATATACTTTGTTTCCTCTGGCAACAAGTTTTAACTTGGGATAATATTTTTTGAGTTCATTAAAATGCTGATTGCTGACGCCAAAAAAATCCTTGACATTTATGTCTTCAAGTGTGATAGATCTTTCGTTCAAATGCTGTTGTTTTTGTATTAAAAATTAATCAGAGATTACTTGGTTAAACAAGCCTATTTTAACTAGATTTGTATTGCAAAAATACTATTTTAAGTCAAGAAAAAACCTATAGATTTGCAAATAGCAAACAGTTTTTTATTCTCATAAAATTAAATTATCAAACCACTTTATGCCTCTAATTACGCTTACTACTGATTTTGGAACCAAAGACCATTATGTGGGAGCTGTAAAGGGAGCCATCTATGGAGAACTGACCGATGTAAAGATTGTCGACCTATCTCATCATATCACGCCTTTTAGCATTACAGAAGCAGCTTATGTGATCAAAAATGCGTATACCAATTTTCCTGATGGAACTATTCATATCATCGGGGTTGATGCAGAAGTGAGTCCGGAGAATGTTCCAATTGCAATTCAATTAGATAAGCAATATTTTATTTGCTGTGATAATGGTATTATTTCAATGATCCTGTCAGAAATAAAACCGGAAAAAATCGTGCAAATTACCATTCAAAAAAATTATGATATTCTGTGTGATACACTCGATCTTTTTGTGAAAGTGGCTTGCCATTTGGCAAGGGGTGGTACTTTAGAGGTTATTGGGAAGCAGATCGATCAGATCAAACAGATCAAGGAGTTACAACCCTCAATTAATGCAGAGCAAAATCAAATTATGGGCAGCGTAATCTATATTGATAATTTTGGCAATGCGATCAGTAATATTTCTAAACATATTTTTGAGAGTGTTGGGAAAGGAAGAGAATTTGAAATCATTGCCAAAAGACATACATTTCAGAAAATTTACAGCAAATACAACGATATAGTCGATTATTCACTTCCATTGGAAAAAAGGCAGGACGACGGAAAAAGTTTGGCTTTGTTCAATAGTTCCAAATATCTGGAATTATCGATTTACAGAAGTAATAAAAGAACGGTAGGAGGTGCTTCCAGCTTGTTAGGTCTTGATTACCGAGATAATATTACGGTGAAATTTAAATAAAATAAGTATGTTTGCCAGAATTGTAAAAATGACATTTCAACCGGAAAAAATCGATCTTTTTTTAGACAATTTTCATAAGCATAAACAGAAGATCAGAAATTTTGAGGGTTGTGTTTCGTTGGAGCTTTTTCGCGACAAAAATGATCAAACTACTTTTTTCACCTATAGTTGGTGGGAAGCCCAGGATGATTTGAATAAATACAGAAACTCAGACTTATTTAAAACAATTTGGTCTGAAACAAAAATTTTATTTAGTGATAAACCCGAAGCTTGGAGTATAGACAAGATCGAAAGTTTACCCTAACCAAAAGAAAAATGTTTTCAATTTTTAAAAAAGAGATCAATACTTTTTTTGCCTCCTCCATTGCTTATTTAGTTATTGGTGTATTTTTATTGATCAATGGCTTGTTCCTTTGGGTCTTTAGAGGTGATTTTAATATCCTCGAAGCGGGTTTTGCCGATCTGAATGCTTTCTTTTTTATCACACCGTGGTTTTTTATCTTTTTGATTCCTGCTGTCACTATGCGAAGTTTTAGTGATGAAATCCGTTTGGGAACCATCGAAATTCTCAAAACAAAACCCATTACAAATTGGCAAATTGTTATGGGGAAATATTTGAGCGCCGTTCTACTCATTATAATAGCGCTCATTCCAACAATGGTGTACATTTACGCTATTTATAAGCTCGGTAATCCCATTGGAAATTTAGATTGGGGCTCTACCATTGGCTCATACATCGGTTTGGTCTTGTTGGGCGCCACTTTTACGGCAATTGGAATATTTACAAGTACACTATCCCGTAACCAGATCATCGCTTTTTTATTTGGTGTCATACTGAGTTACTTACTTTTTGCCGGTTTTGATGCCTTACAAGAAATCGACTTCCTGGGGCTCGATTTTTTAGCAAATATCGGAATGAAAGGTCATTTTGAAAGTATAAGTCGTGGGGTAATAGATACCAGAGATGTACTTTATTTTTCCTGTATTATTTACTTTTTTCTGGCTTTAACCAAACTCAATGTTGATAAAAAGTAAAGAGTGATGGAGGAATTAAAGAAAAGGCAGGGTATACAATTGATTAGGGTAATAATCATCATTACAGTTATTCTGGTTGTCAGTAACTCATTCTACCATCGTTTTGATTTAACTGCCGACCAACGGTATACACTATCAGAAACAACTCAAGCGCTCGTCGATAAGATTGAAGACCCTCTTTTTGTAAAAGTATATCTGGAAGGTGATTTTCCTGCTGAATTCAAAAGAATTCAAACAGAAACACGACAACACCTTGAAGAATTGAGATCTTTAAACAAGAACATCGTATTTCAATTCATCAATCCACTTACAAAAACCAACGAACTGATTGAGAGCGGTTTACAACCATCTAAGTTATCAGTTCAAGAAAACGGACAAGTATCACAAGCCATTATTTTTCCATATGCTGTACTTGAATACCAAAGTAAAAAACAAAACGTATCTCTCCTAAGTGAAGCTCCGGCAAAATCGCAAGAAGAACAATTAGAAAGTAGTATTCAAAATTTAGAATTTGCCTTTACCGATGGTATCAACAAATTAATTCAAGACAAAGAGAAGTCGGTTGTCGTATTGCGGGGTAATGGTGAATTAGATGATATATATCTTTACAGCGCATTAAAAAAACTGGGGGAATATGTGCATTTGGCAGAATTTACACTTGATTCAACCCAAAAAAATCCGCAACAAACGCTCAAAGAACTGCAAAATTACGATCTGGCCCTTATCGTAAAACCAACTGAACAATTTACTGAAAATGAAAAATTTACTTTAGATCAATACATCCTAAATGGAGGCAAAACCGTTTGGTTTTTGGATCAGACCACTGCAGAACTGGATAGTTTGATGGATACAGGTAATTCTCTGGTGATGAACCGTGACCTCGCATTGACAGATCTATTGTTTGCATATGGCGTGCGCGTAAATTATAATTTAACAAAAGACATGTATGCCAGTACTATTCGTTTAGCAGCGGGTAACTCAGGAAGTCAAACGCAATTTGAAGATTTTCCCTGGTTGTATTTCCCTTTGGTCTTCAGTAAAAATAACCATCCGATCAATACAAACATAGATCCCGTTTCTTTGAGGTTTCCGAGTACTATCGATACGCTAAAGAATGACATTAAAAAAACGATTTTATTGAGCAGTTCTCCTTATGCTAAAATAATTGGTACACCGGCGGACATTTCGCTAAATGAAATTGCTGAAAATCCAAGTCAGGAAAGTTTCAGTCAGAAAAACCTCATTTTTGCTGTCTTACTCGAAGGAAAATTTCAGTCAGCATATCAAAATAGAATAAAACCTTTTGCTCTCCCATCTGTTAAAGATGAATCGGCATATAATCAAATGGTGGTAGTATCTGATGGTGATCTGATAGCCAATGAAGTACTTAGAGGCCAACCCCTGCCGCTAGATCAGGATAAATGGACAAAAAAACCGTTGGGAAATCAGCAATTCCTCTTAAATACTGTACAGTTTTTACTTGAGGATCAGGCCATTTTAGAATTGCGGTCAAAGCAGATCAAGATCAAATTTTTAGACAAAGAAAAAGCTTTCCAAAATAAGGGTTTTTGGCAAGCATTCAATATTCTTCTTCCCATCGGTATATTGACAATTTTCGGAATTATTTTTAATTATATTCGAAAGAAAAAGTATACTTCTTAATTTTTTGTTAAAAAATTGTTCTTTCCGAATTGATGTAACAATTGTCACTAAATTAGAAATTCTATTAATTAAAACATAATTCAATGAAAACAAAGCTTTTAACTATTTTATTTATGTGTTTTGCATTCTTGTCGCAGGCACAAATCACAGCTCCACAACCTAGTCCAACTGCTAAAGTTGAGCAAGTCGTAGGGTTAACCGATGTAACCTTAGAATATTCCCGCCCTTCTTTAAGAGGACGAAGTGCTTTTGGTGAGTTGGTTCCTTTTGGTCAGACTTGGCGCACAGGCGCAAATGCCAATACGAAAATAACATTTAGCACAGACGTGACTATTGACGGAAAAAAATTAGCAAAAGGTACTTACGCCTTATATACAGTGCCTAATGCAAATTCTTGGGATGTTATTTTTTACAGTGATGCAACAAATTGGGGTACACCCCAAAAATGGGATGACAGTAAAGTGGCTTTAAAAACATCGGCCAAAACAACTGCGCTTGCGAACAAAGTAGAAACTTTTACCATTGACTTCAGTGATTTGGCTGACTTTACCTATGGGCACTTAAATATTCTTTGGGACAGGACTGCGGTTGCTGTTAAAATTGAGGTTCCTACGGATGAATTAACTGTAGCCAGTATTCAAAAGGTAATGGCAGGCGCTGACGCGAATGATTATTTTAACGCAGCCAGTTACTACAGAAAATCAGGGAAGAGCCTTGATCAAGCGAAAACTTGGATTGATAAAGCGGTTACCATGCGACCTGAAGCTTTTTGGTATATGAGAGAACAATCTCTGATCTATGCCGCGATGGGAGATAAAAATGGAGCCATTGTTGCAGCAAAAAACTCATTGGCCTCAGCCCAAAAAGCAGGAAACCAAGACTATGTTAAAATGAATGAAGATTCTATTGCAGAGTGGAGTAAATAATTAAGAGATGAAAAAAATAATGATTTTATTGGTTTTGGTTGCAAGTGTAACCATGGCCTGTGCCCAAAAAAGCCCAAGAGAGCAAGCCTCAGGAACCGTTAACGGTGTCAATGTAGCCATAGATTATGGAGCACCCAGTGTAAGAGATCGTGCGATTTGGGGAGAATTGGTTCCCTATGCCAAAGTTTGGAGAGCCGGAGCAAATGAAAATACTACGATTACATTCGACAAGGATGTGACTGTTGCCGGACAACCATTGGCCGCCGGTAAATATGGTTTTTTTATGATCCCAAATCAATCTGGAGATTGGACAGCTATCTTTAGTAAAAAGAATGACGCCTGGGGTTCTAACGGATATGCCGAAAGCAATGATGCCTTAAGAGTTAATCTTACACCAAAGATGGTTTCAGATAATCAGGAACAATTAAAGTTTTCTGTTGGAAGTAACGGTATTGATTTTGCTTGGGAAAAAGCCAGATTGCATATCCCTGTAAAATAAAACAATTTTAGATATGATTAAAACCCCGAAAATATCGGGGTTTTTTTATGCCTGAATTTTTCGATTACTCATTTCTTGTATCAAAATCGCTAATATGATGACCAGCAAACATCCTAATAAATTCAACCACAAAAATGGAAGAATATCCATTTTAAAAATGAGGATAATAATTATTTGAGTAATAATAGCTCCTATAAATACAGCACTTGCTTTGACATATTTAACAAAAAATGCGAGTAAAAAGATCCCGAGGATATTGCCGTAAAAAATAGAACCTATGATATTGACCAATTGAATGAGGTTATCAAAAAGACTTGCTACACTGGCAAATATAATGGCTAAAACACCCCATAAAACGGTAAACCATTTAGTAGCCGATACATAGTGTTGATCACTTTCATCTCTCCGGAAACTTCTTTTATATATATCCACTACAGTTGTTGATGCTAGTGCATTGATTTCAGAGGCAGTGGAAGACATAGCGGCCGATAAAATTACCGCTAAAAGTAGTCCTATCAACCCAATGGGTAAATTATTGAGTATAAAATGAATAAAAACATAATCTTTATCATTTGTCTCGACTTTGTCATCTGCCAAACTAATTAATTCTTTTGCTTTTTCCCGATTTTCTATTTCTTGATTATTTAAAATGGCAATTCGTTCTCGTGTTTGATCATCAACTTGTTCTCCACCAAATTTTAATTGTAACACTTTCTTCTCATCCATAATTCTAATGTGTTCCTCTTCTAAAGAACGATAAATGGCTGCTTGATCTGAATTTTTGACAGCGATGGTCGCCGCCGGATTAAAATTTAAAGGAGATGGATTAAACTGATAAAAGACAAAAACAAATACACCTACCAACAAAATAAAGAACTGCATAGGCACTTTTAACACGGCGTTGAACATCAATCCCATTTGACTTTGGCGTACGGATTTACCGGATAAATAACGCTGAACTTGCGACTGATCTGTGCCAAAATAAGACAACATTAAAAAAGTTCCTCCTAAAAATCCAGTCCAAACGGTATATCGATTATTCAGGTCGAATGAAAAATCTAAGATCTCCATCTTTCCACTTGCACCGGCTATTTTTAAGGCCTTATTAAAACTGATGTTCTCAGGTAACGAATAAAGAATGACGAAGAAAGCGGCGAACATGCCTAGAAAAATAATGGCCATTTGTTGTTTCTGCGTAACATTCACCGCTTTGGTACCTCCAAAAACAGTATAAATAATGACCAGAACACCAATGCCAATGTTCAAAAAATGCAGATTCCAACCTAACACTGCAGATAATATAATGGCCGGAGCAAAAATAGTTATACCCGCTGCCAAACCTCTTTGAATCAAGAATAAACAAGCCGTAAGTGTTCTGGTTTTAAGATCAAAACGACTTTCTAGATATTCATAAGCAGTGTAAACATTTAGTCGATGATAAATAGGTATGAATACCATGCAAATGATCACAATGGCAATTGGTAATCCAAAATAGAACTGAACAAATCCCATCCCACTGTGGAAGGCCTGACCGGGAGTTGATAAAAAAGTAATCGCGCTGGCCTGGGTTGCCATAACAGAGAGGCCTACCGTGTACCATTTAGCTTCCTTACTTCCTTTTATAAAATCGTGGATATTCTTACTCCCTTTTGTTTTGTAGGAACCATACAACACAATAAACAATAAGGTGGCCAGTAATACAATCCAATCTATAATGGCCATATCAATTATAATTTTGCATTAGAAAATAAAAGATGAGTATGTAAAGTATATTGATGACAATAATGGCCGTATAACTTTTGGTCCATACAAATCCTTTTTTGTCCTGATCTTCCATTCTTATTGTTTTACCGTTGTTGATTTTTCCTCATCACCAATAGAAATCATATTGACAAATAATTTATAGGCACCGGATACACCTGCCGGTAATTCTCTAAAAAAAGATAAGCCCGTGTAAATATAATTTCCTTTCCCGTATTTGGCCACAAGTAAAGATCCTTCTTTCGGCGATTCTCCCGGGTCATTCATAGATAAGACTGGGATAAATTCCTTTGCCCATTCATTGGGAAAATACAAACCTCTTTCCTGCACCCATCCTTCAAAATCATTTAGGGTGATTTGGTTGGGATAATTTAAAACAGATTGCGCAGGGTTTATAAAACGAACCTCCGAGGTTTCATCTGTAACCCTATCATTAGATAATTGAAGCTCATAAGGTGCAAGACTACCATTTATTTTTAATCCTCTTGAAGTGTTGTATTGCACTATTAAATTACCTCCATTCTCGACAAATTTCAACAGTGTTTTTTGTTTGTTAATTAACTCATCATGGATATTATATGCGCGAATTCCCATAATAACAACATCAAAACGATCAAGATCATTGCCGATCTCATCAGGGTTTAATTCTGTCACCCTATAACCTATCTGACGCAAACTTTCAGGAACATCATCTCCTGCTCCTTTGATATAGGCAATATTCTTGGGTGACATCGCCAAATTTAATCGCACAACTTTAGCACTTGACGGAAACAAAATACGTTGTTTCGGAATATGTTCGTAATTGATCTCTGTTAAAGTATGTGTGAATTCTACGCCTTCACTTTTGATCACACTCTGAATAAATCCTTCCGATTGACCGGCAGAAGGTGTAACGAAAAATAATGCTTTTTTCACCTCCCCTTTCTCGCTTAATTGAACAGGAATTGAGGCCGGTTCTACTTTCCATTGCTCAGGTACTTGCAAACTAATTTCACCGGAAATTCCGGCTTTATGCGACTTCACACTGACAGGGATCTCTTTTGGGCTAGCGTCGTTAAATAAAACAACACTACTTTCTATCGTTGAAGTGAAATTAGGCAAAACAGCAAACGGTTCATATACCTCCCCCTTTACTGGATCATTAAATTTGTAGATCACATCCTTTTCAAAATGGATAGAATTTCCGTCAATCGTTAATAAAAAATCAACTTTTGCCATTTGATCACCCATGGGCTTGCCAATTTGCTCAGCATCCTCTGCATAATACATTCCCAAAGTACCCTTATCATTTAACCAATAGGGATTTGTATACGGTGCATTTTTCGGAATTTTCAGTTCCGCCTTAAAATTGTTTGCCAAATTATAATCCAAAGATTTGTTAATTGGATAGGTCTGCTCAACACCTTCGAAAATTACTTTGTAATTTTCGATTTTTACAGGAATCGAACTGCGATTGATGGCCTCTATATTTAAGTTTACGATTTCTCCCGGGGTAGTCTCAGCATTCTCAGAAGCAGCCTCCAAATAAAGGCCTAAACAAGCATAAATAATTTCTTCTATTTCCTTTTTCTTTATTTTCCTCCAATGATTATTTTTTAGTTTTAATATCAATGTACGGGCTTTGAGTAAGTCCGGCACACTTGCGGAAGGATTTTTAAAATCGTAATTACGCTGTACGCGGGATAAAATTTCACCGATTTCTTTACCGCCGGCAACTCGACTCCAAGAAGTGTCAATCCCATCAAATATATTCTGAGGATCTTTAGGCATATCACCATTGATCAATTGCAAATACTCCGATTCATCTCCACGAGTTCCTGTACTTCCAAAACCCTGAGATTTATGCATACTTCTGCTTGTTGCTGCTATTTCATTATTGGACAGGCCTAATTCAGGATAAAAAGTACCTATATTCACTTCCATCATTTTGCTCTTATCGGCTTCATCAAATTTCTCTCTACTGCCATAAAACCACCAAGAAGTATTAAAAAACATGCGTTTAATTTGCCAGACTTGTGAATCTCCAACCGTATAATTAGGATCGGTAACAAGATCAAAAGCTTCTGTACTCAATATAGCGGAGGTTGTATGATGACCATGCGTACGACCTGCAGAACCTGCGTCAAAACGGTTAATCACAATATCCGGCTGATATTCACGCATGATACGCACAACATCGCTCAATACATCTTCACGGTTCCAAATACGCTGTGTCTCATCCGGATTTTTTGAATACCCAAAATCATTCGCCCTGGTAAAAAACTGTTCGCCACCATCAACAGAACGTGCTTTCAATAATTCATTGGTTCTGATAAGTCCCAGTTGTTCTCTGATTTCAGGACCGATCAAATTTTGTCCCCCATCACCACGGGTCAATGACAAATAAGCCGACCTGGCATTGAGTTCATTGGAGAAATAGGAAATCATTCTTGTATTCTCATCATCGGGATGCGCAGCCACGTATAAGACCGAACCTAAAAAGTTGAGTTTTTCAATGGATTTATAGATTTCATCTGAAGATAATTTTTCGGGTTTTTGTCCAAAAAAAGAGAAAGGTAAACTAAGAACGAAAATGAAGGTAATAAAAATTCTTTGCATAGATTTTTGTGTAAAGCACAAATCTAAAAAAATTAAGAGGACCAAATCTAAATTAAGAAAACCTTAACAAGTCGAACACAAAAATAATTGGGATTCCCTAAAAGCAAAATACCAAAACACAATGATCAAAAAACATGCTGAAGAATGACCAAATCTCAATGATCAATAATCAAGTATAAAGTGTAAAGGCAAAAGGATAAAGTTCAGAGAAAAGGTTGAATGAGGATGGATGAATGTTAAATTGGTTATGAGGTGATATGGTGCCTGGTAGGCAGGGACAAAGTTTAAAATTCTAAAACTCAATTATCAAATCACAAACTCCCCTAGAGTAATCTGAAACCTTCTGTTCGGCAGCGATAGCGAGAGAAGTGCCGGAAGTGCGTTTTTCAGAGCGAAGCGATAGAAAAAAAGAGCATGAAGGCACGAGAATGAGCGGTGCGAGGCAACTGCACAGCACATCACGGCACGAGCGAAGCGAACTGGCGAAGCAATACCTCTTAGACAATATAAACGGGATGAGTAATCGCCTTAGAACAGACTTGTCCCGAG
>CAZWAN010000072.1:0-13721 GCA_964631875.1 uncultured Flavobacteriaceae bacterium | reverse complement strand
TTCTTGAAAAATTAATTCTTTTGTTAAGGTCTCGCTTTTAATGTAATCTTTATTGCTTTTTACTGCATTTTCGAGGCTCTTCTCTCTTTTAATTAATAACCTTATCTTATCCGTTACTTCAAGGCCAATTTCTTTTCTGAGGTTTTGAATTCTATTAACTAACTCTCTCGCGATACCCTCATTTTTCAGTTCTTCTGTTATATTAACGTCTAGTGCTACTGTTAAATTGCCTTGATTTGCAACAAGCCAGCCAGCAATATCCTGAGTAGAAATTTCAACTTCATCTAACAGCACTTCTTCTTCCTTTCCGTTGACATGAACACTTACTTTACCATCTCGTTCAAATAATTTGATGGCATCGCCATTTAATTTTTGTAATTCACTTGCCACCAATTTCATGTCTTTCCCAAATTTTGGACCTAAAACCTTGAAATTTGGCTTTATATTTTTGACAATGATCTCAGAAGCGTCATCTAAAAGTTCAACTTCTTTTACATTGACTTCAGACAAAATTAAGTCACGTACGGCAAATATATCATTTCTGTCGATATCGTCTAGAACAGGAATCATTATTCTTTGGAGCGGCTGTCTTACCTTTATCATTTCCTTTTTTCTCAATGAAAGAACCAAGGAGGATATTTTTTGAGCCTTTTGCATTTTTCTCTCCAAATCACTATCGATCAACGATTCATCTGATGTTGGAAATGAAGCTAAATGAACCGATTCAAAACTAGACTTCTTCGTATTTCCAGTCAAGTCTCTATACAATTGATCCATGTAAAATGGGGCAATCGGAGCCGCAAGAATTGAAATTCGCTCTAAACAAGTAAAAAGAGTTTGATAGGCAGAAATCTTATCTTTTTGGTATTCACCTTTCCAAAATCTTCTTCTACACAAACGAACATACCAGTTGCTCAAGTTTTCAGTAACAAAATCCTGAATTTCACGAGCTGCTTTAGTGGGCTCGTAATCATCGTAAAATTTTTCTACCCGTTTAATTAACGTATTTAATTCTGACAAAATCCAACGATCAATTTCAGGCCGGTCATTTTGTGGAATATCACTTTCTGAATAAGTAAAACCGTCAATATTTGCATAAAGTGAGAAGAAAGAATAAGTGTTATAAAGCGTTCCGAAGAACTTTCTTCGAACCTCGTCAACTCCTTCAATATCAAATTTTAAATTATCCCAAGGATTTGCATTTGAAATAAGATACCAACGTGTTGCATCCGCTCCATAATTTGTCATTGTCTCGAATGGATCAACAGCGTTACCTAATCTCTTAGACATTTTTTTACCATTTTTGTCTAAAACCAACCCGTTAGAAACTACATTTTTGTAAGCGATTGAATCGAAAACCGTTGTTGATATGGCATGCAATGTATAGAACCAACCTCTTGTCTGGTCTACTCCCTCCGCAATAAAATCTGCCGGAAAGAAGGAACCTTCATCAATTTTTTCTTTATGTTCAAAAGGATAATGCCATTGGGCGTAAGGCATAGCACCAGAATCAAACCAAACATCGATCAAATCAGCCTCACGCGACATTGGTTTACCCGAGGGAGAAACTAAAATAATTTGATCAACTATATTCTTATGCAGATCAATCTTTGCGTAATTTTCATCCGACATATCTCCAACAACGAAATCTTCAAATACATCAGCCTCCATAACTCCTGCCATCACTGACTTCTTCATTTCAGCTTTCAATTCTGCAACAGAGCCAATAAGAATTTCTTCCAATCCATCTTCTGTCCTCCAAATTGGTAAGGGTGTACCCCAAAAACGCGATCTGGAAAGATTCCAATCATTAGCATTTTTCAACCAATTCCCAAATCTACCTTCACCTGTTGAAGCAGGTTTCCAATTAATTTCGTTGTTCAGTTCATACATTCTGTCGCGAACCTCTGTAATTTTTACAAACCATGAATTTAACGGATAATACAAAATAGGTTTGTCGGTTCTCCAACAATTTGGATAACTATGTTTGTATTTTTCAACTTTGAATGCCTTGTTTTCTTCTTTTAATCGAATCGCAATTTCTACATCAACCGATTTTTCCGGAGCTTCACCTTCATCATAATATTCATTCTTTACATATTTACCAGCGTGTTCAAGAACATGTTTAGTAAATCTTCCTTGTAAATCTACCAACGGAACAGGCTGATCATTCTCGTCTAAGACCAGCATAGGAGGAACTTCTGGTATTGCCTGTTTTGCCACAAGCGCATCATCAGCACCAAACGTAGGGGCTGTATGAACGATTCCTGTACCATCTTCTGTTGTAACAAAATCTCCTGCAATTACTCTAAATGCATTTTCCGGATTTTTATAGGGCAGGGCATATGGCAATAATTGCTCATAGGTAATCCCTAACAAATCATTTCCAGTACAATTGGACACAATAAAATAAGGTATTTTCTTGTCTTCAGATTTAAAAGATTCTAAATCTTTAATAGAGTCAACCTTTTCATATTTTTTATCGAACTGACTTGCCACCAGGTTCTTTGCCAAAATGACTGTGGTTGGCTGAAAAGTATATTGGTTATAGGTTTTTACAACTGAATACTCTATCTTTTTTCCTACTGTTAAAGCAGTATTTGAAGGCAAAGTCCATGGGGTTGTTGTCCAAGCCAACAGATAAATATCCTCTTTTAATTCTTTTAAAAATTTTGGCAATGAATCAGTCTTCACTTTAAATTGTGCGACAACCGTTGTATCCGTAATGTCCTGATAGGTTCCGGGTTGGTTTAATTCGTGTGAACTCAGACCTGTACCGGCTTTTGGTGAATAGGGTTGAATTGTATATCCCTTATACAAGAGACCCTTTTTGTACATTTCTTTGAGTAACCACCAAAGTGTTTCCATGTATTTGGGCTCATACGTAACATAAGGATTATCCATATCTACCCAATATCCCATTTTTTTGGTCAAATCTTCCCAGATATCGCTATAACGCATTACCGCTTTTTTACAAGCTTCATTGTATTCGCTTACCGAGATTTTTTTTCCAATATCTTCTTTGGTAATACCCAATTCCTTTTCAACACCTAATTCAATTGGCAAGCCATGGGTATCCCATCCCGCTTTTCTTTCAACTTTAAACCCTTGTAAGGTCTTATAACGGCAAAAAAGGTCTTTAATGGTTCTTGCCATAACATGATGAATACCGGGCAAACCATTTGCAGAAGGTGGTCCTTCAAAAAAGATATAGGGCGTATTTCCGTCTCTTGTAGTAATACTTTTTTCGAAAACATTATTTTCTTCCCAGAATTTAAGGGTTTCTTTTGAAACTGTTTCTAGATCAAATGCTTTGTATTCTCGAAATATTTTGCTCATTCTATTACCTCCTGTAAATTGAACCGCAAAAGTACATATTTTATCGATTTATTTAATCCCTGTAAAGAAAAAAAGCACCTTATAAAAGGTGCCATTTTCTTTACATTTAACCATTTAAAACTATTTAACGATGATCACGAATTCTGTTCTTCTATTTTCCTGATGTTGAATTTCTGAACAATTTACATTGTTCTTACAATCGTTAACCAATTCTGTTTCACCGTATCCTTTGCCTGTTATACGTTTTGGATCTGTACCCAATGAAATAAGATAGTTTACTGTTTCAACAGCTCTTCTCTGTGTCAGTCGCAAGTTATAAGTATCTCCACCACGCGCGTCTGTATGTGCACCAAATTCAACTACCATTTTAGGATATTTGGCAAGAAGTCTGGCTACTTTTGCCAATTCATCTTTTGATTCTTCTCTTATTTCCGCACTGTTTAATTCAAACTGAATAGATTCAATGTTAAGTAGCTCCTTGTTTCTGACCTCAATAATATCCTTCTCTTCTAATTCTAAAACCACCTCATTATTAAAGGCATTTACTTCACTTGTCTCGAGATCTTTCTCCAAATCGAAATAGCCAAATTTAGCTCCGCCTAATTTATAGGTGACACCGCATGAAACAGGAAACTTAAATTTTCCATCATTCAATGTCTCTATTCTTCTTATTTTATTCCCCTCAGAATCAAATAGTGTCGCGAAAGCATTTTGCAATGGCAAACCGGTTATATTGTCAACAATTATTCCGCTAATAATTTGATCACAAATAGGGTTAACTGTTTCTTGTTTAAAATAATAAATATCATCATCACCCTTCCCTTTTGGACGATTGGATGAAAAATAGCCTTTTTGAGTTTCACCATTGATCATAAAGGAGATATCATCAGCTTTGCTATTCATTGGTGTTCCCAAATGTATTGGATCTGTGATAGAGCCATCCAATTTGGTCATATATATATCAAAACCGCCCTCACCTCCAGGTTTGTCAGATGAAAAATAAAGCACATCACCATCAACATATGGTGTAAATTCTTTATATTTCGTATTAACTGTTGGACCCAGATTTTTCGGTTTACCGTAATGTCCTTCATTAATTTCTACTACATAAATATCCGTAGACCCCATACCACCGGGCATATTTGAGATAAAAAATAATTTTTTACCATCAGCTGATAACATGGGTTGACCTGTATCATATGAATCACTGTTAAACGGTAAGCTTTTGAAATTTGTCCAATTACCCGATTTATCAATCTCAGCTTTAAATATTTTAAGATGTTCCGATTTTAGTTCACCATGTAAATAATTGTTCGAGGTAAAATAAACTTCGTCTAAGTTTGGTGTAAATGCTACAAAAGCATCATGATATTTAGAATTTACTGCTTGTGAAAAGTTTCCAACTTTTTCAATTTCACCATCCGGTGTTACTTCACCGATATAAAGATTGAGAAAAGGCTGATCATTGCCTTCCCATTTTCTATTTGAAATTCCATCATTTCTCGAGGAAGAGAAAACAATCTTATTCTTTCCAAAGAAAGCTGTTCCGAAGTCACTATATTTTGAATTTGCTTTTAAGTTTTTAACTGAATAGCTCGGTGCTGTTAATTGAGCTTGTATGGGTAAAAAGTGAATTAGTAATAAAACAATGAATATTTTTTTCATCTGAACTAAAATTATAAATAGCAGAATACTGCAATTTTTAGAATTTAACAAGTACTAAAAAGCCAACGTTAAAGTTGGCTTTTTAGTATCTTACATCTTAATAATTACAAACTCTGTCCGTCTATTCATTGCATGCTGCGCATCACTACAGCTCACACCATCAGAACACTCATTAATCAGTTGTGTTTCACCATAACCTTTACCGGTTATTCTTGTAGGATCAATACCATTACTGATGATATAGCTCACAGTAGATTTAGCCCTACGATCTGACAACCATATGTTGTATCCTTCTATTCCGCGAGAGTCAGTATGTGACCCAGATTCTATGATCATATCGGGGTATCTATTCATCAAATCAACGACCTTATCCAATTCTGTTTTCGCTTCCTTCGTTAAGTAAGAAGAGTTAAGTTCAAAATAAATAGGATCAATATTTACAACATACGTACTTGGTCTTACTTTCACTATTTCTTCCGGCAGAACCTCTGGCATGCCTTCTGGTTTAATGTCGTCAGCCAATAAAATATCGCCTGTACCCAATAAAATTAAAAGTTTTGTGATCTTATCCGATTCATTTGAGGTAGTAAAAAGTTTTGACTGAGAGGTATAGCCCGGTTTGCTTCCCTCAAGCGCGTAAGTTGTTTCACACTCTACCGGTATTGTAAAGGTGCCATCCACATCTACTGTAACGGACTGTGTTTTATTATTGATTGTATCTCTTAATGAAATACTTGCACCTTGAATTATTTCTGTCGTATTTTTATCTCTCACTTCACCGGAAATCAATTGTCGACATTTAAAAGATATGGGTTCTTCTTCAATAAAGGCATATATATCATCATCACCTTGACCTCCTGCTCTATTTGATGAAAAATATCCTTTTCTCGTATCAGAATTGATAATATAGGCAAAATCATCTGCACTTGAATTAATAGGTTCACTCAGTAATTGAGGAGATGAGGTAAAACCCTCAATTTTTGCAGCATATACGTCCAATTTTCCGAAACCTCCTGCTCTATCAGATGAAAAATACAATACATCATTATCTATGAACGGAGAAAATTCTTTGGCTGATGAATTAAATTGAGGTCCGATATTTTCAGGATTCCCAAAACCGCTATCGTTTATTTCCACTTTAAAAATATCTGTTTGTCCAAGTGAACCAGGCATATCAGAAATAAAATAAAGTGTTTTTTCATCCGAACTAAGGGCAGGATGTCCAACAGAATAACTTACACTATTGAAAGGCATTGGTATTACATTCACCCATTCGCCCCTATCATTCACCGTAGCTTTGAACATGGCGAGATTTGTCATGTCCTTTTCGTCTTGTGCTAATTTATTTTTGTAGTAATTGTTTCTCGTAAAATAAACTGTTTTTTTATCCTTTGTAAAGATTACATCGGCTTCATGAAAACGAGTATTCACTTCACCTTTTAGTGCTTTTATATCTATTAACTCTTGATCTTCTGTAATGGTTCCGCTATAAAGCTCTAAAAACCGCTGGCCATTTTGCTGCCAAACGTCATTGACCAATGTGATTCCTTTTTTAGGCATTGCAAAAACCAATTGATCATCACCATAAAAAGCAGCTCCAAAATTGGAATATTTGTTGTTTACATCTAAAGTTTTAATTGAATACTTCCCTGCTCCTTGATTTTGAGCTGAAGCGAAACTAATGACTAGAAAAGCCGTGAACAAAATTAAATTTTTCATTTCCCCCTTTTTTTTAAAATTTTTTTGCTCGAACTTATCGAGCCAATTGCATGACCCTAGAAGAATCTAGGCGACTTCAAATTTTTCTTTGAGAAGTCTATGTCATATAACAAAAATACTTCGTGTGAACCTCCAGGATTTGCATCCGAAAAATTTGATATTGTATGATCGTATGCATAACCTATTCTGAAGCTAGGGGTTACTCCAAAATTGATTAATCCACTTACTGAATCATCCCAACGGTAACTCGCACCTAACTCTAAACGGTCGTATAACAAAAAGTTAGCGTTCGCATCAATGGAAACTGGAGCTCCAAAAACTCCTTTTACCATTACGGACGGTTTGAACTTAACTGTATTAGATAAATCGAATACATATCCACTTGTTAAAAACCCATGCATTTCTTCAGATGCCTCTGTAATAATTCCATTAGATCTTTCGAAATGTTTGGACTTTAAAATGTTTGGCACTGAAAAACTTACATAAAATTTCTCGGTGTAATAAAATATACCCGCACCAAAATTAGGATAGGTTTCATTTACATTTTCATCAAAGATCGGGTCGTCAAAATCTTGAGGTAGGATTATACCTAAAAGGTCTATTTGTTGAAGTGTTACACCTCCTTTTAAACCAAATGCCAATCTACCAACTTCAGATGTTCTGATTGTATATGAAATATCGGCATAAACATTTTGTTCTTTTACCGGACCAATTTCATCTGCAATGACAGAAAAACCCGCACCTAATCTTTCTCCTATCGGCGCATGAACGTCAAATGTTAATGTTCTTGGTGCTCCTTCTACATCTGTCCATTGTGTTCTTGCCAAAGCACCCAAACTTAACGTACCTCTTGAACCGGCATACGCTGGGTTTAGAACGTTCATATTATACATATATTGTGTGTAGTGCGGATCTTGTTGAGCGAATACATCAGTATAACAGAGTAGTAAACCGAGTACAAAAAATAGAGTAATTTTTTTCATTTGATAATCGTTTATAGTCGATTAGTTTATTTATTTCTTAAAAAACAAACTAAAGTTTAAGCCTAATTATTTGATTTTGATTTTATTTTATTCTGATTCTATTAAGAATAGTGAAAGCCTTTTCGACTTTCACTATTCTTTTTTTTTAATAATTTACATATACCCATCCTTTCGATGGAGATTTCTGTCCGTCGTTATAATCTATCAAATAGAAATAGGTTCCTGCCGGTACTCTTTCACCTTTGTTCAATGTCATATTACCAGTTGATTCACCATTCCACCAATTTGGACTTCCATTGCCATTGTTAGCGTATTTATATACGCTATTACCCCAACGATCGAAGATTTCCATTTTAAAGTTTGGCGATTGAGCTAAACCTGGGATACTGAATACATCATTCCTTCCATCTCCATTTGGTGAAAATCCATTCGGTATAACTACCGTATTGAACATCAATTCTGCTTCATTAGAGATCAACTCAGGATTTGGGTCACAAGCAAAATCAGGTGACGAAAGGACTACTCGATATAAGTATCCTTCATATCTTCCAATGGCTACATTTATATTCAATCTATCAGTTGTTACTCCACTGTACACTTCATCATTTGTCAAATCAACCCATGTCATTCCTTTATCTGTACTAATTTGCCATTGATAGAAGGTTGCATTTGCAGACACTTCAAATTCTGCAGACGACCCAAGTGCCACCTCCACATCTTCCGGTTGGTTAGAAATTGACGAAGGAGAACCAAGTTGAAGGAAGTCAAATACACCATTATTATCCAGATCATTTGGTGTAGTATAACCATCAGAACTACTTGTTACCAACCCATCACTGTCGACAGTTACGGGAGAAGTCCCAAGTCTTCCGTCTCCATCGCCATCAATAAAACCAGCCTCAGTTACATCTAAACAAAGATCACCATCCGAATCAAGATCGATTCTGTTTGGCACTCCATCACCGTCTGTATCTAGTACATCTCCACCTTCTACAATATCTGTGATTCCATCATTATCGTCATCAAGGTCAACGATGTCCAGTACACCGTCATTATCTGAATCGGGCAACTCATTAAATCCTGCTACTTCCGAAGCAGAACCGTTATCACATGCAAAAGAATCATTTCTAACAAAAACCCTGTATTCATTGTAGTAAAAATCAATTGTCATACCTGTAATTACCAAAGAAGGCGATTTTGTACCACTATAATTTGTATTGTCAGAAAGATCGGTCCAATTCACTCCATCCACACTAACCTGCCATTGGAAACTCTCTGCATTCGCAGAAGATGTAAAATTAGCAGAACCGTTTAACTCAAAATCTACATCTACCGGATTCAAAGTGATAACTGCTACAACACCTGCCTCTTGGAAATCGAAGACACCATTATTATTTAAATCATTTGGCGTTGTGTAACCGGGAGCACTTGTCACCCTTCCTGTAGCATCAACTGTCACAGGACTAAGGCCTAAATAACCATCACCATCAGCGTCAGTGAAACCGGCTTCCAATACATCGAAACAATTATCTCCATCTGCATCCAAATCTATTCTATCCGGATTACCATCATTATCTGTATCTCTATCTACAATAGAACCATCTTCAACAGTATCTAGAATTCCATCATTATCATCATCAACATCCACCGCATCAGGAACACCGTCATTGTCAAAATCTAAAGCCAAAATTGGTGTAATCGCCGTATCAACTATGGCTCCTATAATTTCGGATACATTTACCGTAACCGTATTAACCAGTTCAGTTTTATTGATATCTGTAAAATCAGTATCTTTTGTTGTATAACTAATGGTGTAAGTCCAAATCTCTCCGGGTTCAACCACGCCTTGAACACCATTGTCACCGGTTGGTCCAACCAAATTTCCAATTGTGCCATCAGGTAAAGTATCTACAACATCTACATTGGTAATGTTTAGTGATCCTGTATTTTCTAAGGTTATGGTATAATCTAAAACTTCTCCAGTTTTACTAACTGCGCTAGGCCCACCAGTTTGAGTTTTAACGACCAATAAATTTGCCTCTCCAATTGTATAACTTTCAATTAAGGTACAGCCATTAGAATCAGTTATGGTTACTTGATAAACCCCTGCCGTTAAACCTGAAATATTCTGAGTTGTTCCTCCATTACTCCATAAGAAACTATATGGACTAGTACCACCACTTACTGTTAAATCAATCTTACCATCTGAAGCACCAGCCGAAGAAACATTTGTGATTGTTGCTGAACTGCTTATTGCATCAGGATTATTGATGGTATAAGTTCCTGAAACTACGGCACCATTGGCATCTGTAACTGTAACGGTATAATTTCCAGGGGCTAATCCCGATAGATCTTCCGCTGTTGATCCGTTACTCCAAGCATAACTATATGGTGTAACTCCTCCTCCCACAGTTATTTCGATTGTACCGTTTGTATCACCGTTACAACTAACACCATTTGCCACTCCTGTTAGTGTTAAAGTAGATGGTCCTCCAACGGTAAAACTAACTGTTTGAGTACAACCATTAAAATCAGTTACGGTAACCTCATAATTTCCTTGAGGTAATTGGATAATATCTTCTGTTGTCGCTCCGGTATTCCAAAGGAAGCTATAAGGAGCAACTCCTCCATTAACGGTCAGATCGATTTTACCATCAGATCTTCCCTCTGCTGTTACATCTGTAACGACTCCAGTAACTACAAGTGCATCAGGATTAATTACCGTAAATGTACCTGTAATTGTTTCCCCGTTTACATCCGTTGCTGTAACTGTATAGTCGCCTGGAGACAATCCAGTAATGTCTTCTGTAGTTGCCCCATTACTCCAAACAAAACTATATGGTCTAACACCACCATTTACTGTGATGTCAATTTCTCCATCGGCATCTCCATTACAAGTTACTCCTTTCGCAACTCCGGTCAGTGATAACACACCAGGACCATCAACAACAAAGGAAATAGTTTGGCTACAATTATTTGAATCGGTAACCACAAGAACGTAAGTACCTTTTACCAATCCTGAGATATCTTGAGTAACCTCTCCATTACTCCATACATATGTATAAGGTGCATTACCTCCTGAAACAGAAACATCAATAGCGCCGTCATTCGCTCCCGCCGCAGATTCATCGGTTACATTTCCGGTTATAACAAGGGCAGAAGGTTCAGCAACTGTATAGTTCCCAATAACAGAAACACCATTGGCATCTGTCACTGTAACTGAATAAGGTCCGGCAACAATATTTATTAAATCCTCTGTGGTTGCACCATTACTCCATAAGAAGGTATATGGTAAAACACCTCCTGTGACAGTAATATCTATTGAACCATTAGCTTCTCCGTTACACAATACATCTGTTGCTGTACCTGTTAATATTAATTGACCCGGTTCAGTAACAGTATAAGTTCTTAATTCTATACATCCATTAGCATCGGTAATTGTCACATCATAATTTCCTGCCGATAATCCTGAAATATCTTCCGTTACTTCACCCGTACTCCATAAATAAGTATAAGGTGCTGTTCCACCTGAAACGGTAAGATCGATAGCACCATCACTACCTCCGGCTGCTGTTACATTAGTAATATTCTCAACTATTAAAATTGCCGATGGTTCAGTTACAGTATACGTTTCGCTAACTACAGTACCATTGGCATCTGTAATTGTAACTGTATAATCTCCGGCTACCAAATCAATAATATCTTCTGTTATTGCTCCATTACTCCAACTAAACGTATAAGGCAAAATACCTCCAACGACGGTTATGTCAATGGAGCCATTTGTGTCTCCGTTACATAGTAGGTTGATAATATCGACATTAGAAATCTCCAAAACAAATCCTGCTGCAGTTGAAATTGCCTGATTTGTATCACAAATAAAGGATAAATAATCAGCCTTAACTCTATATAGGTTGTTACTTTCAACAGCTAATAAATTAGAAATTGCCAATTCTACCGTTTTTAAGGTAGGATCGGCTCCATCCGGTGTAATTGTTAAAACATGATCAGCATCGTAAACAACATCACTCCAATTTACACCTCCATCAGTGCTTACTTCCCACTGGAAAGTGTCGCCAACGGCAGCAGTCGAAAATATTGCACTTCCACCCAAAACAAAATTTTGGTTAACAGGGTTTGTGGTTATCGAAGCAACAGTTCCTGCTTCCTGGAAATCAGGCACTGAGTTGCCATCTGCATCTGCCGGCGGGGTATATCCACCTTGACCAATTACTTGACCATTTGCATCAACAACTACAGGAGAAGTCCCTATATAACCATCGCCATCAGGGTCTGTAAATCCGGCCTCTAACACATCAGAACAACCGTCGCCATCGGCATCCAAATCAATCCTGTCCGGTGTTCCGTCGCCATCTGTATCTCTGTCAACCACACCATTATCCTCAACTGTATCAAGGATACCATCATTATCATCATCAACATCTACTGTATCAATGATGCCGTCACCATCTGTGTCAAGTTCAATAATAATTCCACCATAGTCTTCTACCTCACCGTCACTTGCAATTCCTCCAACATCTGTCCCACCTAAAGCATCACTTGTAATCCTAATCCTGGCAAAAGTTGTTCCGGCTGCAAAATCGACACCGTTCGCAACTAAATTTGACCAAGTTAAATTTACTGTTCCAAAACCACCTGTCGGGACGACCAAAGAGGTAAACTCATCACTATCAAATGTTCCACTGATGTCAAAATCAATCCAACCATAAATAGTTACGGGGGTTGTATAATTGTTGGTGTAATCTAACTCAAGACTGAAATTATCTGTAGAAGTAATCAACCCGTCAAAATCCGCTAACACAGCACCGTCTTCATCAGCTATATTGTCTAAATCATCTCCGTCCCCTAGAATACTGATAAAGGCATCTACTTCAGTATCTACTCTTAAACCTATTTTTATATCTCGTGCTCCATTAATATGCTGTGCACCACCATTAGTCAAACTGGTAGAATATGTATCCGGAGCATCACCGAAATCGTAAGTTACCGGAGGTCTAATTATCCAACCCCTAGAAAGTAAGCTTTGATAAGCAACAATTCCATCCTTTGTAATTGTTCCTGGATTCCCCTGTAATCCAAGGTTCCCATTACTAGTGCCAAAAGCATTTACATCATTTAAAATTTGGTTTATAGATGTGGTTGTCAATTTATTAAAATCCAAGTCCAGAACTGTCAAAGCCACATTGGCAGAAATATCAATGGTTGTCAGATCATTTGAAGATAGATCTAAAGTTTCCAGCGCCAAATTACTTCCTACATTTAGCGAAGTTAATTGATTGTTATTCGCATCCAAAATTCTCAAAGCAGGATTGGTAAGAAAACTTAAGTTTGTTATATCATTCCCATAAACATAAATTTCCTCTAACAATGTATTAGGACCAAAACTGATTGTCGTTAACAAGTTATTACTAACATTGATCTTTTCAAGGTTTACATTAGACGAAATATCAAGGCTCGTAAGGGAATTATTTGGCAAATCTATATCTCTTAAATTTATGAGGTTTGAAATATCGACCGATGTAATATCTTTCGCTGGTGCAGTAATCCCAGTAGTATTGACAAATCCATCCGCACTTGTGATTGTTACAGTTATAGGAAGATTTGACAAATTCGTTGAAAAATCAAAAATTGGAAAGTCCCCCGTTCCGTTTTGAGTAGTAATTCCAGCTCCCACAGCTTCCCAAGATAGCGAAAGACCTCCTGTATTTGAAAATCCAGCGATCCAACTAGCATCAGAAGACGTCGTAACTATTTCAGCTGTTTGAGCAAAAGACATTGACGTAAACATCAATACTAGCATCAATACGCCCCATTTTGACTTGATATTTTTTTTAAAACTGGGGAGGGTTAGGTAATTTTTTTTCATATCGTTTTTCTTAAAATATGTAAAAGTAAAGCTCACCTCAGTTGAGGTGAGCTTATATGATTTTATGCAAATTTGTTCTTAATTTGAGTCATTTGGCTTAAAATTGCCTGTTTTATTAGCTTTTACTATGA
>CAZWAN010000071.1:0-13749 GCA_964631875.1 uncultured Flavobacteriaceae bacterium | reverse complement strand
GAACAATATCTCCAACTCTTTTGTTAATGATAATGATGTGATTATCTTCAAACAAAACTTGTAAATTATCTACATTGCTTATTTCGGAATCCACTTACTTATTTTCTTTAAAAAAGTTATACAAAACTAAACCATTAATTAAATTTGACCATCAAATGAAGAGGAATGTTCTTGAAATACCTTTACCTTTGATTACGCTTAAATTAGGATTATATGGGCCCTGCAATTAAATATTCCTTTATTTTATTTATTCTAATTTCTTTCTTTTTTACTTCCTGTCAAAGTAAAAAAACATCCAATGAATTACTTATTAAAGAGAAGTCAGTAGCCATTAAACTCATAGAGGAGAACGAGGTTTTAGACTTGTTAAAAATGAGGTGTTATGGTTGCCATCAGGTAAATTCTACATCTCATGATGAGATTATTGCCCCGCCATTAGCTGCAGTAAAAAGGAGGTATTTAAGGTCGTTTCCTCAAAGAGAAGGTTTTGTTGAAGCTGTGGTGAATTGGACATTAGATCCCAAAGAGGAAAATGCCATAATGTTTGGCGCAGTAAACAGGTTTAAAGTCATGCCTTATCAAAGTTTTGATAAAAGTGAAATGCAAAAAATTGCAGGTTATATGTATGACAATGATTTGGAAGAACCTAAATGGTTTGAGGTACATGAAGCAGAAATGCACAAGAACAATCCTAGAAAATAAGTTAAGTTCAGGTCAAAGAATTGTTTACCTCATCAATAAAATTAAGAATTTCCTCTTTTCCCGTTTTTTTAGTTGCAGAGGTGATGAAGTAAGTTGGCATAGTTTCCCACAGTTCCAGCACTTTCTTTTCGTAACGCATTAAATTTTTCTTCAGAGTTGTTCCTCCAAGCTTATCAGCTTTTGTAAAAACGATACAAAACGGGATTTGATTTGTGCCTAAAAAAGTGAAAAAATCAAGATCAATTTTTTGAGGTTCATGCCTTACATCAACCAATACAAAAGTGCAAACGAGTTGTTGTCTTTTTAAAAAATAATCTGCAATAAATTGTTGAAAAGTATCTCTTTTGTTTTTCGAAACTTTAGCATAACCATAACCGGGAAGATCAACTAAAAACCAACTTTTATTGATCAAAAAATGATTAATTAGTTGTGTTTTTCCAGGTTTTCCTGAAGTTTTGGCCAAACTTTTTTGATCCGTCAACATATTGATCAAAGAAGATTTACCCACATTCGACCTACCAATAAAGGCATATTCTGGCAAAAGTTCTTTTGGGCATTTATTTACATCAGTATTGCTGATGACAAACTCCGCCTGATGAATCGTCATAGATAATTGTTTTATTCCTTTATCTCAACCGGAAAATATTTAAACAGCCAACTTTCCAAAATCTCATTGAACTTCTTAGGGTGTTCCATCATTGGTGCATGGCCACATTTATCTACCCAATATAGTTCCGAATTTGGTAAGAGTTTATGGAATTCCTCAGCTACTTCGGGGGGTGTTACGGTGTCGTTTTTTCCCCAAATTATGCAAGCAGGTTGTGTCATTTTAGGCAAATCTCCAGCCATATTATGTCGGATAGCACTTTTGGCAATGGCCAAAGTTCTTATTAATTTATTTCTGTTGTTCAGAGTTTCGTAAACGTCATCAATGATGTTTTGGGTAGCTACTTCTGGGTCATAAAAAACACCTTGAGCTTTGGCTTTTATATATTCATAATCGCCTCTTTTAGGATAACTTTCCCCCATAGAATTCTCATATAAGCCAGAACTCCCGGTTAATACAAAGCCCATTACTTTGGTTGGATAGGATTTTGTATGGTAAAGCGCAACATGTCCGCCCAAAGAATTTCCCAAAAGGATATATTGGTCCAATCCTTTGTGTTCCGCAAATTTTTTAACAAAACTCGAAAGGTTTTTGACATTTGTTTTTAACAAAGGCATCGAATAAATAGGCAGCTCAGGCATAAGTATTTTATAACCCAAATCTGAAAAATGATCAAAAGTGCCGTCAAAATTGCTCAAATGGCCCATCAAACCATGTAAAATTATCACAGGAATTCCTTCCCCTGCTTCCAAATAAGCGTATTTACCTTCCTTTTTAAGGGTGTATTTCATGTGTTAACAAGTCAAATTAAGTAGTTCGCAAAGATATGTAATTTGTGTCAAAGTAATAATTTTATGTGAAACCTATCACTTACTTCTTAAAAATAAACCCATCTTTTTTAGGGATTCATAATTGAGATCAGCTCAATAAATTGATAAAGTTATCAACAAAGTGGTAAAAAATGGTAAAAAGTGGTAATTTTAGCTATATTTGTCCTTATAATTGCTTACAGGTGGTAAATTTAATCGGAACATATGAGTGTAAAGCTGATGCCAAAGGTAGGTTGATGCTGCCTGTTCCTCTCAAAAAGCAATTAAGCGCAATTTTAGAACAAGGATTTGTATTGAAGCGGTCTGTTTTTCAGCCATGTATAGAGATGTATCCTATGCAGGAGTGGAATCAGGTAATGGCTAAGGTGAATACATTGAATCGTTTTGTCAAGAAGAACAATGATTTTATAAGAAGGTTTACAGCAGGAGTTAAACTAGTAGATCTCGATGCTTCGGGAAGATTACTGATTCCAAAGGATCTTCATTCATTTGCCAATATCAATAATGAAGTTGTGTTGTCATCTTCAGTAAATATTATTGAAATATGGGATAAGAATCTGTACGAAAAAGCAATAGATGATGCTGCTATAGATTTTGCTGATTTGGCAGAGGAAGTCATGGGAGATCAAAATTTTGAAGGTAATGACTTATCATAATCCGGTATTGCTCTTTGAAAGTATTGATGGACTTGCGATAAAAGAAAACGGTGTATATGTTGATGTTACTTTTGGCGGCGGTGGTCACTCGAAGGAAATATTAAGTCGTTTGGGTTCTGGTGGGTTATTGTTTGCATTTGATCAGGATTTAGATGCTCAAAATAATGTGCTAAATGATAAAAGGTTTATGTTGATACCTCAAAATTTTAGATACCTGAAACGGTATTTAAGATTACATGGTATTAAAAAAGTGGATGGAATATTGGCGGATTTAGGCGTTTCTTCTCATCAGTTTGATGAAGCTGAAAGAGGGTTTTCTACAAGATTTAATGCTGAACTGGATATGAGAATGAATCAGGAAGGATCGCTTACAGCCAAGAAAATAATCAACGAATACAGTCGTGAAGATTTAGCAAATGTTCTTTTTAAATATGGAGAGTTGCATAACTCAAGACAAATGGCAAGTCAAATCGAAAGGGCCAGAAATGAAAAGGAGATACGTACAAGTTTTGATTTGGTAGAGTCGATTAAAAAGTTTATCCCACCGGGGAAGGAACATAAAATATTGGCCCAAGTTTTTCAGGCTTTGCGCATAGAAGTAAATGATGAAATGAAGGTTTTGGAGGAATTTTTATTACAAACTCCGGAATTATTGAATGAAGGTGGTAGGTTAAGTGTGATATCCTATCATTCACTTGAAGATAGGTTGGTAAAAAGATTTATAAAAAATGGTGTTTTTGAAGGGGAGCCGGAAAAGGATTTTTACGGGAATTTTTCGAAACCATTTAAAGCAATCGGCAAAGTAATATTACCCAGTGCAAAAGAAATTAAAGAAAATAACAGAGCAAGAAGTGCAAAACTTAGAGTAGCAGAAAGATTAAAAGAGTAAAATGTCAAAAACCAAACAAACATTATACGGAATCCTTAAAGGTAAGTTTCTTGTAGATAAAGACGCTTCAAAAACTTGGAGCTTTCTTATTTTCTTGACATTCCTTGCTTTACTAATGATTGGGAGTGCACATAATACAGATAAAAAGGTACAAAAAATAGCAGAGCTTACTCATCTCAATAAGGAGATGCGTTCAAAATTTGTGGATACCCGTTCTGATTTGATGAAACTAAAGATGGAATCTACAGTTATAAGAGAATTGCAGAAAAAGGGATTGTATGCTCATTTAGATCCACCAAAAAAAATCAAGGTAATTATTGCGGAATAAAATGGCGATAGAGAAAAAACAAATACTTCATAGAGCGTACCTGATTGCGGGTTTTCTCTTTTTATTTGCGGTTGCCATCATCTATAAATTGGTGGAAATTCAATTCATAGATGGAGATAAATATGTTGAATTGGCAGAGCAAAGTACCATAAAGAACTTTGAGATTGCTGCCAATCGGGGAAATGTTTACACTGCAGATGGCAGTTTGTTAGCAACTTCAGTTTCGAAGTTCGATATTCGAATGGATCCTGTTAGTGTGAGTGATGACGATTTCGAACAAGGGATAAAGGATTTGAGTAAAGATCTTTCCAAAATGCTTGGAAAAAGCCCAAGTTACTACGAGAACTATATCCGTAAAGGACGAGCAAATAAAAACCGATATTTATTCATCACTAGAAATCTTTCTTACAACGAATATCAGAAAATTAAGAAACTTCCCATTTTTAAATTGGGTCCCTATAAAGGAGGCTTGATAACTGAACAGAGAACAGTGAGAGAGCATCCTATTGGTAAAATTGCTGAAAGAGCTGTGGGTTATGACGACTATCGCGGCAGAGTTGGTATAGAAGGCAGTTTTTATGAGTTTTTGAGAGGGAAAAATGGGAAAAGATTAAAACAAAAAATTGCCAAAGGACAATGGAAACCAATAAGCGATAATAATGAAATTGATCCAATAGATGGTAGAGATATCATTACTACCATTGATCTGAATATACAGGATATAGCACATCATGCCTTATTGGAGCAACTTGAAAAATTTGAGGCGGACCATGGAACGGTTGTAGTAATGGAGACGAAAACCGGAGAGGTCAAAGCAATTTCTAATCTAGGGAGAACTTCTGAAGGGACTTATTACGAGGATAGAAATTATGCGGTATACGAATCCCATGAGCCCGGTTCTACTTTTAAATTGATGGGAATGGTTGTGGCGCTTGAGGATAAGGTTATTGATACGGGTTACATGGTTGATACAGAAAAAGGAGAAATCACTTTTTATAGGAGAAAGGTTAAAGACTCTAATCATAAAGGATATGGGGTTATCTCTGCTTCGAGAGTTTTTGAAGTTTCTTCGAATGTAGGAATTGTAAAAATTATAGATAAATTCTATAAAGATCAACCAGAAAGATTTGTTCAAGGATTGAAGGATTTAAATGTTGGTTTGAAAATCGGGTTGCCGATTAAGGGGGAAGGCAACCCGATTATTCCAAATCCAAGCGATGCAAGCTGGAACGGGTTGTCTCTTCCATGGATGGCCTATGGCTATGGTGTTTCACTAACTCCCCTTCAAACATTAACCTTTTACAATGCTATTGCAAATAATGGTGAAATGGTAAGGCCAAAATTTGTTCGAGAAATAAGGTCTCAGAATAATGCGGTAAGCAGTTTTGAAAAGGAAGTAATCAATCCAAAAATTTGTAGTCAAGAAACCATCGATAAGGTTAAAGTTATGATGGAGAATGTGGTGAAAAGAGGTACAGCAGAAAACATTTATGATCCAAATTTTTCGATGGCAGGTAAAACAGGAACTTGTCAAACCGACTATTGGAAAGAAGGTGGTCCAAAGTATATAGCGTCGTTTGTAGGTTATTTTCCTGCAGATAATCCACAATATTCTTGCATAGTTGTTATCCATAAACCCAATAAAAAAATTGGTTATTACGGTAATGTCGTGGCTGGACCTGTATTTAAAAAAATAGCTCATAAAATTTATGCAGAAACGCCAATTCAGTCGGAATTGACTTTAAAAGACGCGAATGAAACGGTAAACAAAAGTTTTGAAAACTATTATAAGACAGTAAATAAATCTATAAATACAGTTCCTAATGTTACAAAAATGGCGGGTATGGACGCTATTCCAATTTTAGAAAATTTGGGATTCAAGGTACGTGTTGTGGGTACAGGAGTAGTGCAGTCGCAATCTGTAAAAGCTGGTGAAAAATTAGAAAAAGGGAAAGAAATACAACTCAAATTATCATAGGGGGGATTGAAAATGTTAAAAGACATATTAAGTCAGGTGGAGGTAGATTCGGTAAAAGGCTCTACTGAAATTAAAATTATGCAGGTATCTTTTGATTCAAGAGAAATTGACAAAGGAGCCCTATATGTTGCTCAAAAAGGACTTGTTGTTGATGGTCATTTATTTATAGATGAAGTAATCAGTAAAGGCGCAGTTGCTGTTGTTTGTCAAGAAATGCCGAGCAAAACGCTGGATAATATCACGTATATTCAAGTAAAGAACAGTCAAAGGGCACTCGCAATCATTGCGTCAAATTTTTATGGAAATCCATCACAAAAACTAAAACTCATAGGTGTTACTGGAACAAATGGAAAGACAACTGTTGCAACTCAATTGTATAACCTCTTTCAAACGGCGGGGAAAAAGAGTGGTCTAATTTCTACCATTTCCATTAAAATTGGACAGCAAGAATTTAGTACAACGCATACAACCCCCGATTCAATTACCATTAATAAATCCTTGGCTAAAATGGTCGAGGAAGGTGTTGAATATTGTTTTATGGAGGTCAGTTCCCATGGTATCCATCAGAACAGAACCGCAGGATTGGTCTTTGAAGGAGGTATTTTTACCAATCTCACACATGATCATCTCGATTATCACAAAACATTTTCAGAATATCGAGATGTTAAAAAGCGATTCTTTGATGAACTGTCAAAAGAATCTTTTGCACTTACTAATGCAGATGATAAAAATGGTATGGTCATGCTGCAGAATACAAATGCTAAGCAATACACTTATGCGCTAAAAACTGTTGCTGATTTTAAAGGCAAAATTTTGGAAAATCAATTTTCCGGTTTGGTTTTGAGTATAGATGGCCAGGAATTGTATACTAAATTAATTGGTGAATTCAATGCCTATAATTTGTTAGCGATATATGGTACCGCCACTTTATTAGGATTGGAAAAGATCGAGGTCATGAGATTGATCAGCATGCTCAAAAATGTTGACGGAAGATTTCAGTACACCATTTCACCTAGAGGAGTTATTGCCATTGTAGATTATGCACATACACCTGACGCACTAAAAAATGTATTAGAAACCATCAACTCAATCAGAACGAATAACGAGAAAGTGATTACCGTTGTTGGTTGCGGAGGTGATAGGGATAAAACGAAAAGGCCAAAAATGGCTGCAATCGCTACCCAATTTAGCAATCAGGTGATATTGACATCAGATAATCCAAGAACGGAAGATCCGATTGAAATATTGAAAGATATGGAGCTGGGCATATCTCCTGAACATTTTAAAAAATATGTGACGATCACAGACAGGTTGCAGGCTATTAAGACGGCCTGTCAAATGGCAGAGGAGAATGATATCATATTAATTGCGGGAAAAGGACACGAAACGTATCAAATTATAGGTAAAACAAAAATAGATTTTGACGATTTCAAAATTGCTAAAGAACTTTTAAATCAACAATAAAAATGCTCTATTATTTATTTAAATATTTAGATGAAACCTATCAAGTATCTGGGGCGGGCTTGTTTCAATATATTACATTTCGTTCAGCGATGGCCTTTGCATTTTCTCTGTTGATATCGACAATTTTTGGAAAAAAGATCATCAATATTTTAAGAAGATTACAAGTAGGAGAGTCAATTCGTGATCTCGGATTAGAGGGTCAAAAGCAAAAATCCGGGACACCTACTATGGGTGGCATCATCATTATTTTGGCAACCTTGGTGCCGGTTTTCTTGTTTGCAAAATTGGATAGTGTTTACATTATTCTATTAATTATCACTACGCTTTGGATGGGTACAATAGGTTTTGTTGATGATTATATCAAGGTTTTTAAAAAAGACAAAGAGGGACTAAAGGGAAGATTTAAGATTATCGGTCAGGTTGTTTTGGGATTACTCGTTGGAATTATTTTATACTTCAATCCTGATGTAGTGGTCAAAGAAAAGCTGCCTCAGGCATCAATAGTAAAAGTTGATCAACAAACAATATTGCCAACTAATAATTTTACTGAAGAAATAAAATCGACTAAAACAACCATACCATTTGTAAAAAACAATGAATTTGACTACAAGAATTTATTGTGGTTTTTAGGTGATAAAGCTGAAGATTACTCGTGGGTTATTTTTATTGCCATGGTTACTTTTATTATTACGGGTGTATCAAACGGTGCCAATTTAACAGATGGGATTGACGGACTTGCTGCAGGAAATTCGGCAATTATGGTGGCTACACTGGCCATATTTGCATGGATATCAGGTAACATCATTTTTTCTGACTATTTGAATGTGATGTATATTCCAAATTCAGGCGAAATGACTGTCTTTATAAGTGCATTCGTTGGGGGCTTAGTTGGGTTTTTATGGTATAATGCTTATCCAGCTCAGGTTTTTATGGGTGACACGGGAAGTTTGACCATTGGTAGTATCATCGCTGTTTTGGCAATTGCCGTGAGAAAGGAATTACTACTTCCATTAATTGCAGGAGTATTCGTTGCTGAAAATTTATCAGTAATGATACAAGTTGGATATTTCAAATTCACAAAACGAAAATATGGTGAAGGGAGAAGAATTTTTTTAATGTCTCCACTTCATCATCATTATCAAAAAAAGGGTTACCACGAAAGTAAAATCGTAACTAGATTTTGGATTGTTGGAATTTTTCTGGCAGTATTATCAATATTAACATTAAAAGTAAGATAAATCAATACAATGAGTATATCGTCATTTGCTGTACAACAACAATTTAACGTAAAGAATGCTTTAGCGTCAAACATGATTTCAGAATTAGTTCGTGTTCGAAAGGAGGCAATTAGGGCATCTTTAGATGTTAATAATAGTGAGGAACACCGGTTAGAATCGGTTTATAAAATCAACGGTGTTCAATATATAAATGATGCAGGCGCTCAGTCTGTAAATGCTACTTTTTACTCAATTGATTGTATTGATATGCCCATTATATGGATTGTTGAAGGAGATACAGCAAATGCAGATTATATGCCCTTACTTCCACTTGTTCGAGAAAAGGTTAAAGCAATTGTATGTATAGGTTATCACAACGAAAATATTATTAACACTTTTGGCAATGTAGTAGACTATATTGTTGAGAGCTCATTCATACAAGAAGCTGTTCAGATTGCTTATAAACTATCTGAGAATGGGGAAGCAGTACTTATGTCGCCTTCAACCAACAGCGACAGATATTTTGAAAATTATCATGAACGGGGTGCTCAATTTAAAGCAGCGGTTAGAAGCCTATAGATAAAATGAATATTAAGCTAGATAACATAAAGGGAGATAGAACCATTTGGGCTATTGTAGCTGTTTTGGCTATTTTTTCTTTTTTACCTGTCTATAGCGCTAGTACAAATTTGGTTTATGTAATTGGTAAAGGCACTACATTTGGTTATCTCATCAAACATGCTGTCTTATTGTTACTAGGGTTTGTGATTATGTTTACTGTCCATAGAATTCCTTATCGTTATTTTAGTGGATTGTCGGTTCTTTTAATGCCTGTTGTTTTGCTATTGCTTGTTTTTACATTGGCTAAAGGGACCGTTATTGGTGGGGCAAATGCAAGTAGATGGATACAGATTCCGTTTGTAGGAGTTGGTTTTCAAACTTCTACCCTCGCAATTGTTGTACTGATGATGTATGTAGCGCGATATCTTGCTAGAAACAAGGATAAGGAAATTAAATTTAAAGAGAGTTTTTTGTATTTATGGATTCCCGTTGGAATCATCTTAATTTTGATTTTACCAGCCAATTTTTCTACTACGGCCATCGCTTTTGCAATGATTCTTTTACTGGTCTTTATTGGAGGTTATCCTATTAAATATATTCTTAATATTTTAGGTATGGCCCTTGTTGCTCTCACAATTTTTATTCTGCTTGCACGTACTTTCCCTGATACAATGAAGAATACGAGAGTAGAAACTTGGAATAACAGAATTGAAAATTTTTTCTCTGGTGAAACAGATGATAATTATCAAGCGGAAAAGGCAAAAATAGCAATTGCTTCGGGAGAAATAAAAGGAAAAGGACCGGGCAAAAGTGTTCAAAAGAACTTCTTACCACAATCTTCCTCAGATTTTATTTATGCTATTATCGTTGAAGAATTTGGTTTAATTGGGGCTGTAATTATCGTTTTGTCCTATTTGTTTTTGTTATTCAGAATCTTTGTGATTGCCACAAAAACAAAAACAGTTTTTGGAACTCTTCTAACCATTGGAGTTGGCGTGCCAATTGTTTTTCAAGCGTTTATAAACATTGCGGTAGCTGTAGGATTGTTGCCGGTTACGGGTCAACCTTTACCGCTAATCAGTACAGGAGGTACATCAATTTGGATGACCTGTTTTGCCATAGGAATCATTTTAAGTGTGAGTGCATCAGAAGTAAATTTTGCAGAAATGCAAAAAGAAAAAAATGATGAGTTGGAGAATCCTTTAGATATTTTGCATGAAACAATCAATTAAGGTCATAATGAGTGGAGGAGGTACAGGAGGGCATATTTATCCCGCTATTTCAATAGCAGATGAAATAAAGCGTCGCAATCCGAATGCAGATATACTTTTTGTAGGTGCTAAAGACCGTATGGAAATGGAAAAAGTGCCACAGGCAGGTTATCAAATCATCGGATTGGATATTGCCGGTATCCAAAGAAGGATGTCTTTAAAGAATTTAACTATTCCTTTTAAATTGCTGAGTAGCCTTCGTGAGGCACAAAAAATAATGAAAGAACAAAAGCCGGATGTAGTTATCGGAACAGGGGGGTTTGCTTCAGGACCAACCTTATTTATGGCTAATAAAAATAGAATACCAACTGTTATTCAGGAGCAAAATTCTTATCCTGGAATAACGAATAAATGGCTTTCAAAAAAAGCGAAAAAAATATGTGTTGCCTATGATGGTCTTGAAGTTTTTTTTCCAAAAGAAAGTATTGTTAAGACGGGTAATCCAGTGAGGCAGGATTTAATCTCAATTGAAGGTAAACGTGAAGAAGCAATTGATTTTTTTGGTTTAGATCCTTCGAAAAAGACGCTGGCTATCATAGGGGGAAGTCTTGGATCAGGAAAGATCAATGAAACGATCGATGAACATTTAGATGAATTGCTAAAAAGTGGTCTTCAAATTCTATGGCAAACCGGAAACTACTATTTTGAAAAATATAAAAAACACAGCGAAAATAAAAATGTGCAAACACTTTCATTTATCAAAAGAATGGATTTGTTGTATGCGGCGGCGGATTTTATTGTGAGTAGAGCAGGAGCAGGAACAATCTCGGAGTTATGCCTTGTTGGTAAGCCCGTGGTTTTTATTCCTTCGCCAAACGTAGCAGAAGATCATCAGACTAAAAATGCATTGGCCTTGGTAAAGGAAAACGCCGCTATCATGCTAAAAGAAAATGAATTGGACAGGTTTAAGGATGTATTAACTGGGTTAATTGGCGATAAAAATGCACAAGAAAAGATGTCTCAGAATATTAAAAAATTGGCTTTGCCCAATGCGACAATTGATATTGTGAATGAAATTGAAAAAATATTATAATAACAATGTGCTAAATACTTTGACAACTATGGCAATTTTACTAAGTTTTTTTGAAGATTAAATTGCCATAGTTTTATTTCACAAAGAAGATGAAAAAGTATATTTCTTATATTACATCAATCCTGCTGATCATGGTAGTTGTGTTTCTATATGGATTTGCATCAGAAAGAAATTCAAGGAAGAAAATGCAACAAATTGATGTGGTATTTGAAAATGGTGAAAACCTATTTATTACCTATGACATGGTTAATAAATTGTTAATACAAAGTTTAGAAAACCAAGAAAATCAATCATTAGAAAGTTTACTTTTGAATAATTTAGAAATGGCGGTTGAATCGAATCCAATGATTCAAAACGCAGAGGTTTTTTATACCCTGCAAGGGAATTTGGGGGCAATAATTACACAAAAGACACCTGTTTTAAGGGTGGTTAATGAATCTGAATCTTTTTATTTGGATGTTTTTGGAAAGAAAATGCCGTTATCTGGGAATTATTCTTCCCGGGTACCAATTATTGCAGATCTGGACTTGAAAGATGTGGGAGAAGATTTAACAATGTTGGCGAATAGAATAAAGAATGATCCTTTTTTAGAAAAGCAGATCATTGGAATAAAGCAAAAAAAAGGGGAAATAAAACAATTTGAGCTCTACACAAGGGTTGGGGGACAAACCATTGTATTTGGATCAATGCAAAATTTTGAGCAAAAGAAAAGCAAGTTAAAAGCTTTTTATCAAGATGCTATTGCCAATAATACGCTGGAAAAATATGACACCATTAACCTTTCATTTAATAATCAAATTGTTTGTTCTAAAAAGTAAGTCATGAGTAAAGATAACATTGCTGTTGGGTTAGATATTGGTACCACCAAAATAGTAGCTATGGTAGGTAAAAAAGATGCATATAACAAACTTGAGGTTTTAGGTACTGGTAGAGCAAAAAGTTTAGGTGTACATCGTGGTGTTGTCAATAATATTACACAAACAATTCAATCTATTCAACAGGCAGTAGAAGAAGCTGAGTCTATATCCGGTGAAAAAATAAAAAGTGTTGTTGTTGGAATTGCCGGTCAACACATCAGAAGTTTACATCACAGCGATTATATTACAAGAGCCAACCCGGAAAAGGTAATTGATGAATCTGATATTGAATTACTTATTAATCAGGTATATAAACTGGTGATGCTTCCTGGAGAAGAAATTATCCACGTATTACCCCAGGAATATAAAGTCGACGGTCAATCTGAAATTAAAACCCCTATAGGAATGTATGGTGGCCGATTAGAGGCGAATTTTCATGTTGTTGTGGGACAGGTCTCTTCGATTAGAAATGTGGGGAGATGTATCAAGAGTGCCGGACTGGAACTGTCTAGTATTACCCTGGAACCACTAGCCTCTGCAGAAGCGGTGTTAAGTCATGAAGAAAAGGAAGCCGGTGTTGCCTTAATTGATATAGGAGGAGGAACCACTGATTTGGCCATTTTTAAGGATGGAATTATCAGACATACAGCAGTTATTCCTTTTGGTGGAAATGTCATCACAGACGATATTAAAGAAGGTTGTTCGATTATAGAAAAACAAGCCGAACTTCTAAAAACTAAATTCGGATCGGCTTGGCCAGGAGAGAATAAAGAAAATGAAATTGTATCAATACCCGGATTAAGAGGTAGAGATCCTAAGGAAATTACCCTAAAAAACTTGTCTAAGATTATTCATGCCAGAGTGATAGAAATAATAGAACAAGTCTTTTTAGAGATCAAAAATTACGGTCACGAAGAGAATAAGAAGAAATTAATTGCCGGTATTGTTCTAACAGGTGGAGGAGCCCAATTGAAGCATATTAAACAATTAGTCGAATATACTACCGGTATGGATACTAGAATTGGCTATCCTAACGAACACTTATCCGGTACAAGTGATACAGATCTATCCAGTCCGGCATTTGCAACAGCAGTAGGATTATTGATGAAAGGATTGGCGGATAAAGAGAAGAAGGCGAAAGCAGAAGTTGCCTTTAAGAAGCAAATGGAAACAGGCGAAGTTGGTAAGGAAAAACCAGTTGTCTCCAAAGAACAGAGAAAAACCATCTTTGAAAAATGGATAGAAAAGTTCAGAGATTTTTTAGAAAACGCAGAATAATTGAAAAAAATAAACCAGTAAATCCCTTGAAAAAGTTATGAGTAATTTAGATTTTGAACAAATTTCGTTCGATTTACC
>CAZWAN010000070.1:0-13974 GCA_964631875.1 uncultured Flavobacteriaceae bacterium | reverse complement strand
AATATAGAAATCATGAAAACCAAAATTTTCTTCCTTATGATCCTGATACTTTTAGGAATTGGATGTAATCAAAACATAAAAAATGATGAGCCAACCAATGCCATCCCATATCCATTGGATGAATGGAAAGGTACCCAGGGAAAAACACTGGCCGACTCGAAACCCGATTTTATAGGCCCACACAAAGCCCCCCAGGGAGCACCCAATGTTTTAATAATTATGCTCGATGATGCAGGGTACTCTAATACCGGATCTTATGGAGGAGCCATCCATACCCCTACCTTCGATCGAATTGGTGATGAGGGTATACAATATACCCACATGTCGGTTTCGGCAGTTTGCTCTCCTACCCGAGGTGCCTTGTTAACCGGATATAACAACCACTCTATCGGACTCGGAAATATCACTGAATTTTCTGCTGGCTATCCGGGCTATAATGCACAGATGGATTACAGCACACCTTCTATCGCCAAAGTGCTGACCGATAATGGTTACGCATCGGCAGCATTTGGAAAATGGCATAATACGCCCAATGATGAAGCCTCTCCCGTTGGCCCGTTTAAATTATGGCCAACAGGTATATGGGGCTTTGAATATTTTTACGGATTTATTGGTGGTGAAACCAACCAGTTTCATCCTCTGTTATATGAAAACACGACACCGATTGAAACCCCAAAAACCAATGCAGATGGTTCTGAATACCATATATCTCAGGACTTGGCCGAAAAAACCATCAAATGGCTCGATAACTGGAAAGGGCTGCGTGATAATCCTTTCTTTGTTTACTTTGCTCCCGGGGCCATTCATGCACCACTGCAGGTTCCCGAAGCTTGGAGAGACAAATACAAAGGCAAATTTGATCAGGGATGGGACGCGTATCGTGAAGAAGTACTGGCACGCCAGAAAAAACTGGGACTTGTTCCTGAAAATACCAAGCTCGTAACTCGTCCTGAATCTATTCCTGCATGGGATTCTTTCAGCCAAGAAGGAAAAGCCTATTTATCAAGACAAATGGAGGTCAATGCAGCTTTTATGGAACATGTTGATTTTCAGGTAGGTCGTGTGATCGACCATTTAACTAAAATGGGAGAGCTCGATAATACGCTGGTTATTTATTTGACCGCCGATAATGGAGCAACTGCCGAAGGAACACCAACAGGGACGGTTTCCGAACTTTTGATGCAGAACGGATTTCCACCCCTTACCATGGATCAACAACTAAAAATGCTGGAGGAATATGGCGGACTCGAAGAATGGGGAGGTCCACATATGCACAACCATTTTTCTGTTGCCTGGGCATGGTCTACCTCAACACCTTTTCAATGGACCAAGCAGGTTGCATCCCACTTTGGCGGAACCATTTCTTCAACTTCCGTTCGCTATCCAAAAATGATCAAAGCTCGCGGAGAATGGAGAAGGCAGTTCCAGAACGTGACAGATATTTATCCAACAATTCTGGAAGTTACAGGTGTACCTCAGCCCGATTATGTGAACGGACAAAAAGTAAAAGAAAGACCCGGAAGATCGCTGGTATACGCCTGGAACAACCCGGAGGCCAAAACCAATCATCCCACACAATATTTTGAGTTTACCGGCTACATGGGCATCTACCATGAAGGGTGGACACTGGCCGGAGTACCATACCGTATCCCTTGGTCGGTTGATCCACAGGCACTCTCTACCTTTGATCCTTTAAAAACCAAATGGGAATTATATCACATCGATGAAGATCCCGGTCAGACGGTCAATGTAGCCAACCGGTATCCGGAAAAAGTGAAAGAACTCGAGCAATTGTTCTGGAAGGAAGCAGAAAAATATGATGTAGAACCGATCGGGGGCGGACTAGCCAGAATGCTCCAACCAGAATCCAACCCCGCAGCTGTGGCAAAAAAACATTGGGAATTGACCACAAATGTTTATCGGGTTCCGGAAATGTCAGGCCCCTTTATCAAATCCAATAATTATACGGTTAACGCCTATATTACAGCTAATAAGGATACCGAAGGTGTTATTTATGCTACAGGTGACAGAATGGGCGGCCAAGCTTTGTTTATAAAAGACGGTAAATTACGTTACAGTTATTCTACACTTGGACTTTACTGGCAAGATTTTGAGGGTGTGAAAATACCTGAAGGGGAAATGAAAGTAACCTTGAAGCATACAATGAAAGAAATGAAGCTCAATGGTCCCTCAACAGTCGAATTATTCATAAATGATAAAAAAGTGGGCGAGATGGATATTACAGCAACCGTAAATGGGGCCTATTCAGCGCACGAAACCTTTGATATAGGCAGAGATGAAGGAATGGCTGTGAACCGCGAATACGAAGATCGAGGCAATTTTATATTCACGACCGGTCAACTCCACAAAGTTGTATTCGATATTGAATAAATTGAGTTCACCTAAGGTTTTGTAAACTTAAGTAGTGTAGAAATGATACCGGTCCTGACCTATTCTTCCGTCATGCTCAGGACTGGTTTTTGAAAATTTCTGCATGAATTATGAGCATTTTATATTTAATGCAAGACAAATGATCCTGTAATCGAAACGCAACCCCAAGCGCTTTCCCATTTTGGAACAATTCAGCCCAATCCATCTGACTGGCATAAGCATAAAGATGTTTAATAAGGGGTATAAAACAAAATTTATTACCTTTAGAATTCCTAAAAACTAGGTGCATATCTGGTATTAATTTGGGCATTACATCTGATAGGCAAGCATTGTGCTGCAAACGGCCATGAGTCATCATTAAATTAAAAACTTTAAAAATGAAGAGTTCAATTTTTACACTATTTATCTTAATCCCGTTCTATTTATTTTCTCAAGATTCTGATTATCCGGTGTCCTCCTATCTTACGGCAGGTGCAAAGGCTCCAAATACACACTATATAGGAGAAGCTTGGCTAAATGCCATCATACACGATGATGCCGAATTAGGTTATAACATTACAAAAGCAACTTTTAAAGCCAACTCTACATTAGACTGGCATAAACATGGCACGGCACAAGTTTTAGTGATTGTTGATGGCCAAGCCTATTATCAAGAGAGAGGAAAGGACCCTATAATTCTCAAAGAAGGCGATGTAATAAAATGTGAGAAAGGTATCGAGCATTGGCATTCCTCTACCAAGGATAATGATGTTACTTATTTGGCACTCTATGGTGGCGAACAACCCACGATTTGGACAGATGTACTCACACAAGAATATTATGATAAGGTGGCTGAAAAGCTTGCAAGCCATTAACAATAATCGAAAATCATCACCTTGAAAGCCGGAGTTAAAGTAAGCCGGTGTATACCAATAATCATCAGTTATGACCTTGATTTGGCCTACCCATCAGCAAGCTCATGACAGGTAAAATTGTTGCCTTAGATCACCTAACTCGTGTCTATTCGTTTCTATTTGCTAAATTAGAAGCTTAAATCAAGTAATTCATGGTAAAAAAGGCGTTCGTACCAATTCGGCAGGGCTATATAAAAGTAAAGTGGAAATAGAGATGAGACTTGAATCAAATGTGTCAATACAAATTCAAAAGCCGATAGAAGAGGTTTTTGAAGCAATAGTCGACCCTCTGAAAATGACCAAATACTTCATTTCGGAAAGTAATGGACGACTGGATTCTGGAAAAGATCTCATTTGGAAATTTCCTGAATTCTCCGACAAGTTCCCCATTACGCAAACAAAGGTCGAACCTAATCATGCTATATCATTTGTTTGGGATCCTGAAACGGTTGTCACCATTACCTTAGTTCCCTTGCCTGACCAAAGCACGATTGTTCGAGTAAATGAGGAGGGAAAGGAGCTCAATGAGGAAAACCTGAAATGGGTAATTGAAAATTCCGGAGGATGGGCAAATTTTCTTGCCTGTATGAAAGCCTATTTGGAGTACGGAATACAGCTTCGAAAAGGAGCTTTTGAATTTATGCGGGTAAAGTAAACCAATTGCCTCAATAGTTAAAAATGAAAGTAACACCAGAACATAACGAACGAATTGCAAAAATGACATTTGCATCCGTATATCCTCATTACGTAACTAAGGTGGAAAAGAAGGGAAGGACAAAAGAGGAACTCCATCAAGTCATCGAATGGTTAACCGGTATTGATGAGAAGAGATTAACTAAACTTATAGATGAGAAAGTAACTTTCGAAATATTCTTTGATAACGCCCAATTAAATCCCAATTCCCAACTGATCAAAGGTGTCATATGCGGCTATCGAATTGAGGAAATAGATAATCCGATAACCAAAAAAGTAAGAATTTTAGACAAGTTAGTTGACGAATTGGCAAAAGGAAGAAAAATGGAGAAAATTTTACGACAAGAGAAAAAATAAAAAGTGGCCACGAATAGAAGAATCTATTGACAACCCTTCATCACTTGATCTGTAGCGAAATGTGCTCTTCTCTGATTGTTTTGTACCCAATCACTCTTTAAGAGGGCACGGTCATAGCCTTTCTGATTTAATGAATAAAAAATAACTGAATTAGGATAACGAAGTAAATATTGATTTAAAAATGATACCAAGAGACACTGTAATGCGCGTTGGAAGGCCCACCGATCGCTTAGAAGAAATAACAAAAATGTATGTCGATGGCTTGGGTTTTGAAGTGATAGGTGGATTTGATCATCATGGTGATTTTAGTGGTAGAATGGTGGGACATCCAAAACATCCTTATCATTTAGAATTTACAACACATGTAAAAGAAAAAGCCGGACGCGCACCTACATTAGAAAATTTACTCGTTTTCTATATTCCTAATGACAAGGAATTCAAAGCGGCGATTGATAGAATTTCCAAATCGGGATTTAAAAAAGTAAAATCTTTTAATCCATATTGGGAAAGTGGAGCTCAAACTTTTGAAGATTTGGACGGTTATCGAGTGGTAATAAATCATGGCTCAAGCCCATTTTAAAATTTGACTTCAAGTATTGACAAACCTGAGAAAAACAAAATACCAACAACCTCTATTGTTCATCTAGACTGTATTTTTAATGGTAATTCACTATCTTTCGACCAAACGGTGAAGAATCAAAGGATTTTTTCGCAATAAAGTCATTCTCTAAACTACGGAGCCAAGTGGCTCAAACATGTAACAAGTAATTGACTTAATCGTCATACCCTACACAACCATCAACAAGGTCAACAGCTAGGAATACAAAAAGAATCAAGGCTAAACCATTGACCATTAATGGTATTGACGTAAAATGAAACAGGTAACTATGACCGAGAAAGGATTAGTCGAAGACGTATTTCCACTTAGGGAGGATAGAAAAACAATAAGATCCAATTGATCATAGGGCTAATACATGAAATCTATGAAGTTAAAAGATAAACAAGGTCAGTTAGTACATACAGCAAGAATTACCGGGATTTGGTACCTATTCATGGCCATATCAGGCATATTGGGGTTTATGTTTTATCACCCACAACTATTTGTTTCTGGTAATCCGGAAAAAACGCTGGAGAATTTGATCACCCTCGAAAGTACCGCAAGAATGCGACTTATATTTGAGCTGGCTATAGTTGTATTTCAGGCGCTAACTGCAGTATGGTTCTATAAGTTGTTTAAAAACATGAACGAATGGGCGGCCTGGACATTAGGTATATGGGGCTCAATTAATTCAGTGGCAATTATGATCAGTGCCATCGCTATCGCTTCTGCTATCGACATTGCCAACTCATCTATCCCGACTATGGAAGACAAGGTTTTATTGATACAAACTTTTCAAAGTATAATTGCGAACGCTTGGGGTATTGGTGGTCTTTTCTTTGGACTTTGGCTTTTACCAATGGGATACATCGTGGTCAAAACGAAAAGAATGCCTCTTTGGTTGGGCCGTGTCATATTCCTTGGTGGTTTTGGATACCTTATAAATACCATGGTCAATTATGCTGGAATCGATCTTCCTTATAACAGAGTTTTAATTCTTCCCGCAACCATCGGGGAATTTTGGATGATCGGATATTTATTAATTTATGGAATAAGACCTGTACATGAGTAAATGAATTAAAAATTTAACGAGGTCTGCACTGCATAACACTTTCGCGCTGTTTAGACACCCTACACAATCCCGCGCATTTATTAATTAACCGCCTGAACAAGCTGAAAAAAGGCATTAAAGAGAAGTAAGCGCATTTAAAGATATGATAACATGAAAATTAAAATGGTCCTATTTATTGCCTTAGCAATACTCAGTGCTTGCAACAATTCAACAAAATCCGGTATTACCCTGCAACCAAATTTAGCCGATTATCAATTAGGCGAAAAATGGGTTTGGAAATTTAAAGGAGTAACAACGGAAGGTGAAGTACGTGCGGATGGAGAAGATACAAGAGAAATAGTCAGCGTTGATGGAGTTTTAAGCATGACCATTGGAAATGATACCATTCCTGTTGCTGACATTGTTAAGCGGGATGAAAGTGAAACACCAAAATACGACTGGCCGCTGGAAGTGGGTAAAAAATGGAAATACGAGAACAATTGGACAAGTCAAGATGGAACAACCGGAAATCAAAGTCAAGATGCCGAGGTATTATCGTACCGAGAAGAGACCGTAGAAGCCGGAACATTCATGGCCTACACCATTAAATACACGGGTAAAATCACAAATTCCAGAGGATATAATGCAAATGAAGAGGAGGTTTGGTTGTATGCACCTGCCGTCAAAAATTTTATTAAACTTACCCAAACCCAAGGTGATTTTTTGTACGTCGAGGAGTTGATTGAATATTCAAAACCTAAATAGATCTTTCTGAAGGTTAAATTTTGCTTTTCAGACCATGCCAGATTTTTTAATTCTTAAAACAAGAAATAACCGAATGCGTAACTATATTATTGCAGTGCTGATATTCCTACTGGCGGTTCATCAAGCAAAATCGCAAGATTATTGGACAAATTGTCATTGATACAAAACATGTAAAAAGTTCTACTATTTTGAATGAAGACCGGGAATATTGGATTAGCCTTCCCGATTCGTACAATGATTAGGAATCATCCCATAAGAGATAGGGTGCTTATGCTACCGAATGGAAATTTACACTTTAAGTCTATCGCAGGAACGGTAAACTACATGAGTTCTGATAGGTACAGAAGCAATAAAATTACGGAGATGATCGCTGTGGTTATTCAAAATATAGAAAGTAGATTACACAACAAACAAGATCATTGCAGTGAGAGAGAAAAATTCAAACAGCGACAATCTTTTTCCGGACTTTTTGGAAGAGGAACTTTTAGGTTAGATCAAAAATTTAGTGCAATTGTCAAATCTGTTTAAAAGTGCAGAACATAATTATAAATAAATACATTTGTATTTTGATGATGGAATGTTTCAAAATGCCAAAGACAGCCTATTTTAACCGTAGTGATTTTGTTAGACCTAACCGCTGGTTGATGAAATGACCGAACGGCGTTTTGCTTTGCAAAACTAAATGTCCAGTAGCCATTTTAGTGACTTACCCACATCAACGCAGATACACATAAAATATGCTCAAATTTTTTAGACAGATCCGCCAAAACCTGCTCATGGAAAACAAAACCGGCAAGTATTTAAAATATGCCCTTGGAGAAATAATTTTAGTTGTCATTGGTATTTTGATAGCCTTATCAATCAATAATTGGAATGAGACACAAAAAGATTTAAAGGCTGAATCGATCTATTTAAATGAGATGTTGGAAGATTTCGAAAATAATCTTCAAAAATCTGAAGAGATTACAAATGAGATTGAGGGTATATTACCCAAACTAATTGAGCTGTTAAAACAATCCTCATTGGAGCAACCAGGCATTCCAACAGATTCGTTAAACAAATTGTGCGCCCTACTTAACAAAATGCCAACTTATACAAGTACAGACAGGGTTTATAACAATTTAATTGGTTCCGGTGATTTTAAAATCATATCGAGCAGAAATTTAAAAACTGAATTGGCAAATCATTACAAGGCAGTAGAACTCATAAAATTAGTACAAGCTACACACGAAATGGAGCTTGTATATTCTTTTCAGCCATACATCATTGATTTTTTAGATTTTCAAGCTGTTCAGGCTTTCAGAGTTAATGACTATGAGCTCCCTCCTGCTGTTGAAGAAAACAAAATTTTAGAGATGATGAAGGATCGTAAATTTCGAAATATAATCACTTTGAAGTTAACCATATTGTCAGACCTATTAGAACAAAACAGAAATATCAAAGAAATAAACGTAAAATTGGTTGACCTTCTTAATCAGCAAATAAACAGGTAAACGAAAGGCTAATAATGTTTTTAAAAAATAGGCCGGGCAGGAGTAATATGAATTTATTTGGATCCTGGTAAACTAAGTAGCTGATTGAAATTTTGGTGCTTCAAAATTGCGTACTTTTCATTAATTAAAGGTAAACTCATTTGCATAAGCATGCCATGAAAGATTTGAATATGAAAAAACACGTAGAAACACCTGTTTATTTTTCTTGTGGACTAGTCATGAAAAACAAATTCATGCTAGCCCCACTCACGAATACACAAAGTCACGAAGACGGGCGACTGTCTGTAGAGGAATACAAATGGCTAACCATGAGAGCAAAAGGACAATTCGGCTTGGTAATGACCTGTGCCTCTCATGTTCAAGCTTGTGGAAAAGGATTTCCGGGACAATTAGGTATTTTTTCAGATAGTCAGATCGAGGGTCACAAAAAGCTGAGCGATAAGATCAAATCTTATGGCAGCCTTGCCGCAGTTCAGCTTCATCATGCAGGTATGAGGTCACCTGCCGAATTGATCCAGCAAGCACCGGTCTGTCCTTCTGCAAACGAAGAACATGGTGCCCGTGAACTTTCTTTGGATGAGATCGAAAAACTAAAAGATGACTTTATTACGGCTGCACTAAGGGCTCAAAAGTGCGGTTACGATGGCGTTGAAGTACATGGTGCCCATGGATATATTTTATCCCAATTCCTGAGCCCTGCGATAAATAAAAGAACCGACGAATATGGTGGAAGTTTAGAGAATAGAGCGCGCATTTTATTTGAAATTGTCAATGGGATCAGAAATGTATGCGGGGAAAACTTCCTGCTAGGCGTAAGACTCTCCCCTGAAAGATTCGGTGTTGAGCTCATGGAAATAAAACAAGTATGCGAACGATTCATTGATGAAAATAAAATTGATTTTTTAGATGTTTCTCTTTGGGATATCTACAAACTGCCGGAAGAAAAAGCATATCAAAAACAATCGTTACTCCGTTACTTTACTGAGCTCAACTTAAAGAATGTACGCTTGACCGTTGCAGGAAAAATTAGAAATGGTGAGGATGTAAAAAATGCACTGGACTCGGGTGTCGACTTTGTTACCATAGGTCGTTCAGCCATACTGCATCATGATTTCCCTGAGAAAGTCATGAACAACTCAAATTTTAGAGCTACCGAGACACCTGTAACTGAGGAATATCTTCAAAAAGAGGGCCTAGGTAAAAACTTTATCGATTACCTGCGTAAATGGCCAAATTTTGTGCGTTCTGATGAAACAAAATAGGCTACAGCTATACCTTAGCCTTCATCATAACAAACCGCTAAACGATGATTAAACTTTTTAGAAACATCCGCCAAAACCTGCTCATGGAAAACAAAACCGGTAAATACCTGAAATACGCCATTGGAGAAATTGTACTTGTAGTGATTGGAATTTTGATCGCTTTATCTATCAACAATTGGAATGGTCAAAGGAAGAACGCCGCATCGGAACTTAATTATTACCAAAGAATATTAGACGATTTTGAACTTGACAAAATACTTATTGCGGAGTTATTAGAGAAAGACAATAAACGGATCGATGCAAGTAAGGAGCTTTTATTGGATTTGGATTCGGGCACCAATGACAAAAATTATCTTTTAAATAAGTTTTTGTTCGCCATCAGAGGGGAAATTTTTATACCGCGTAACGTAACCTTCAAAGATCTCGTCTCTTCAGGAAATCTCAATTTGCTCAGTGATATCTCTATCAAAAATAGCCTGATTCAATATTATAGCGAATTGGAAAATAAACAGGCCCAAGTGAAACAGAACAGAGATGAAAACCTAAAATTAATTTTTGACTTGGTAAACAGTTCTATTGAATTTGGCGGGATACAAGAATTTGAATACATAAAAGAAATACTCGGACCGGAGATTATTCAAACTTTTCCGGAAGTTGACTGGACAAAGAATAAGAACAGCGAATTTTATAAAAAATTTCAAATGGTGATCTTATTCAATCTCTCGATGGCAGAAAGAGAAAAGCAACATCTTTTGGCGCTCAATCATTTAATGGATTCGCCTTACCATCTGATGGTAAAAAAGTGTGAGAATCTAATTGAATAATGAAGGTACACCTATTATCGTTCATAACCACTGAATTTCTTTGTGAGTGTATTTCACCCGTGTCTATTCCATTTGTTTTTGCTAATTTAGTTACTCACACACGCAACGTGTTTCCGATAGCCTTAAACTTAGGAAGTAGATGATGTAAACGCGTGTGCTGTTAAGGGAAGAGTGGACTATCAAAAGGAAATAATTACGCAAATAGAACTTCATTCTGTTGAAGGAATAAAAACATGTTTTCTAAATGGTGTTAGCCCAAATGATTCTTTCAGGGGAGAACCATTAATGAATGAATTGATCAGTGAATATGCACGAAGTCCAAGGTTTAAGGAATGTGTAAAAGTATTTGTTGAATTTGGGTTGGAATTTGAAGATCATGCCCTACTTGCAGTTTTATTGGACGATGCAAATAAATTACAGCATATTTTGAAAGAAAATCCTCAAATCGTTCATAAAAGATACTCTTTTCGCTGTGCATATACACCTTTATTCCATGCCTCATTACTGCATGTTTGTGCAGAATTTAATCATCTGCATTGTGCTAAAGTGTTGGTGGAAAATGGGGCAGATGTCAATGCCCTGGCCGGAATTGATCAAAACGGATTTGGAGGCCAAACACCTGTTTTTCACACGGTCAATCAAAATATGAATCAATCCGTTGAAATGTTAAATTTTCTATTGGCAAACTCGGCGGACCTATCTATCCAATTACGTGGATTGATTTGGGGAAAAGGTTATGACTGGGAAACTTTTATTCCGGCAATTAATCCAATCAGCTATGCCATGATGGGGCTGTTGCCACAAATGCATCGAGATGAAAAAACCATTGCAGGGATCGTGTCTACTTTGCTCCAATACGAATTCGGTATAGACTACCAACCTAAGAACGTTCCTAACAAGTACTTGAATCATTAAAATCAAATATCAGTGCCCATAAACAATGCATATTGACCCGCTAAACGATGATTAAACTTTTTAGAAACATCCGCCAAAACCTGCTCATGGAAAACAAAACCGGTAAATACCTGAAATACGCCATTGGAGAAATCATTTTAGTTGTCATTGGGATATTAATTGCCTTGCAAGTAACCAACTGGAATCAGGATCGCATCGCTAAAAAAGAAGCACAGAATTATCACGAGCGATTATTAGAAGATCTTTCAAGTGAATATTCAATTCTCAAGGAGAGATTAGCTTATTATATACTGGTTCAGGATCATGCCAAAAGAGTAGTGTACGACTTATTGAATCGGCCTGATTCATTAGGGGAAGAATTTATCATTAATGCCTACCAAGCCTCGCAGCAATGGAAATACCGAAATATTCGGGATACCTATGATGAACTCATTTCCACAGGAAACATCAAACTTATTCCAAATCAATATTTGCGCAAAAGAATTAGTGGTTATTACGCTGAAACCGATGTCTATATCCCGGTTTGGTATGCCGAGACAGACTATAGAGAACTGGCAAGAAGACATATCCCATTTGAAGTACAAAAAAAGGTCCAGGAGGCTTGCGAGATCTGGACGGATACAGACCAACAAATTGGAGGAAATGCCATCATAGAAAACTGTGATGCGCAACTGAGCCCTCAAGAAATTGAACGAAGTTTAACCTTGTTAAATCAAAATAATCAACTTTACAATAACGTATTTCTGATCTCTGCAAATCGGCAAGTTTCCGATCTTAACTTAAAAATTGGCCTTTACAGGCGTAAGCTCAATGGCAGCAAGGAATTAATAAACCTGATGGAGAAAAACAGGCCCTAATACAATGATTCAGAAAAATTGGTAGAAAATTCGTATCTATGATCAAAGCAAATCGTAATAACCATGAAACACAAAAAAGTATGACACAGCAAAAAAAAGCGGGGCTTGTGGGCGGAATGATCGCTTTAGCCTATTTTATTTTTAATATCTATCACGCCATACAAATTAGCCAGGGGTTTTCTTTTAAGGAATCCCTGCTTCACGAAATTTTAACCGCAATAGTTGTTCTATTGCTGCTGCTCGGGCCGGCCGTAGCATTGACTTTGAACAAGCAATTTAAAAAAGAACATAGCTGGATTGCCTGGTTGTATCCCGCAGTTTTGGCTTTGGGGCTACTTAACGTTATTCTTTCAAAAGATGCACTGGCAGCCGGATTACCCATGGTGTTGCTCGTGATCCCCTTTTGTATTGTATGTACCTTGGTCTTAGCCTTTAAAAAATAACGAATCTCCTACCCTGACTTTTATCAGCTTAGACCGGAGTCCATTGGTTTTATTGTATGAAAAAATATTGTTAACCCTGAAATTATCAAGGAAAAAAGCCATCCGATATAGAATGAAAAGAGTTATATCAGAAATACCCGAAATGAGCAAAACAATAAAATTGATTTTCTTCATACTCATATTGACCTTGAACTTTTCTTGCGTTGAGAAGAAACCGGCGAAAATGGAAACTCACAAGCCTGATTTGGTATTGACTAAAAAAAGCGACACCTTAAAATTGACTTCGGGAATACGAGCTATCCTTCAGGACAGCAAAGGCAATTATTGGTTGGGAAGTCAACATGAAGGTGCAGTCTTATATAATGGAAAATTTTTTGAATACTTTACAATTAATGAAGGATTAGCGGATAACCAAATTCGTTCAATTCAAGAAGATCAGAATGGAAATATTTGGTTCGGAACTGCAAAAGGAGTGAGTAGATATGATAAAGAAATGATTACCAATTATCCATTAAAAAATAACAGTCCAATATTTGATTGGAATGAAACGAATGGAGATCTATGGTTTTACGGTGGTGAAGAAGATGGAATAAACCGTTTTGACGGAATGAAAATGAACCATCTTATTTTCCCAAAACCCAAAAATGATAGTCTTCGTAAATCTTATGGCGTCACCGGTATCTCAAAGGACAAAGGGGGTAAAGTTTGGATGGCTACTTATTCAGCATTGTTCAATTACGATGGCAAAATAACAAATGTGTTTGACACTAAAAATCTGAAACTTAAAGACCATGAAGATTTACACATTAGAAGTGTATTAGCCGATTCGAAAGGTCGAATTTGGATAGGAAACAATGGAATTGGTGTAGTCCTTAAAAGTGGAGACTCAATCATTAATTTCTCAAAAGATCAAGGAAAATTAATTCCTTTGAATGAATTTGAAGCGAACGCTCAAAGTAAACAGTTTTATAAGAACACAGGACTACAAGCTGTTTTTGCCATTATCGAAGATAGTCAAGGAAATATTTGGTTTGGTGAAAGAGATTCAGGAGCTTGGAAATATGACGGTAAAATGCTGACTAACTTTAAAATTGATACAAAATTGAACTCTCAAATGATTTGGTGTATATATGAAGACCAAAACAAAAACGTACTTTTTGGAATGGCTGAAGGCGGAGTTTATATATTTAATGGAAAGTCATTCGATAAATGGCTTTGAAAAATAAAATACGAACAAAAATGGCTGTAAACAATTTGGGGAAATGGATGAAATGAAAATAATAAATTAAATGGTCTTGGGCTAGATTAAAAAGTTAGTGCTGAAAAACACCCTACTTTTTTATACAAGACCATGATAAGCATTGGTAAAACAAGACTTAACAAATGTATAATACAATGAAATATAATTTAATTTTAACCTTTTTGGTTTTAA
>CAZWAN010000069.1:0-14100 GCA_964631875.1 uncultured Flavobacteriaceae bacterium | reverse complement strand
AAAGGTGAACGTGGGACGTACATTGGCAAAAAGCCCTAATTTCTGACGCATTTTCAACAATCCTTGCTCTGGTCTTACTTTAGCGGAAGGGTCATTGTCGAATCGCGGATGGCCAATGGCGCCGAATAGCACAGCATCGGCTGCAACACATATTTCGTGGGTTTCATCAGGGTAGGGTTCTCCAACAGCATCAATTGCTGCGGCACCTGTTAAAGCAGGTGTCCAAGTTATTATGTGTCCAAATTTTTTCGCTACTGCATCAGATACTTTTACTGCCTGGTCAATAACTTCAGGACCAATACCATCTCCTGCCAATAAGGCTATATTTAATTTCATCTAATTCTTTATTATGTTTAACATTTTTTGAGTGGCAATAATAGCCGATACTGTTTGATCTGAATCTAATCCTCTGGTTTTGAATGTTTTTTCACCAAATTTCCAGGTAATTACAGTTTCACATAAAGCATCTGAATTGGACCCCGGTGGAATTCTCACTGCGTAATCGGTTAGTTTTGGCAATTCTAATTTTTTCTTTGCGTAAATCTTATGAAGTGTTTTCATAAATGCATCAAATTGCCCGTCGCCTTGAGCACTTTCTTCTATCGTTTCTTTATCTATGGTTAGTGAAACCGTCGTTGTAGGTCTGAGCCCTTTGGCATGGTTAAGAACATATGAATTTACCTTTATTTTTTCTTCATAACTATGGTTATGTAATACGTCGGAAATGATATAAGGTAAGTCCTCCTTGGTCACAACCTCTTTCTTATCGCCTAATTCAATGATTCTATTGGTAACTTTTAAGATATCTTCATCACTTAAATGTAAACCGAGCTCGAGTAAATTCTTTTGAATATTTGCCTTTCCCGAAGTTTTCCCCAAAGCATAAGTTCTTTTCCTGCCAAATCTTTCAGGTAATAATTCATTGAAATACAAATTGTGTTTTGTGTCGCCATCCGCATGTATACCAGCAGTTTGTGTAAAAACATTATCTCCCAAAATAGGTTTATTCTCCGGAATTCTAAAACCCGAAAATGTTTCTACTAACTTACTCACTTTATAGAGCGAACTCTCTTTTACATCGATACTTATATTTGGAAAGAAGTCGTTAATAACGGCTACAACACTTGCCATTGGAGCATTACCGGCTCTTTCACCCATTCCGTTAATCGTTAAATGGATGCCGTTTATCCCTGCCTCGATCGATTCCATTACATTGGCAACACCCAGGTCATAATCGTTATGACCGTGAAAATCAAGATGCATTTTTGGATACCTCTCCCTAATTTGAGCTATAAACTTATATGTTTCTCTTGGTGTTAAAACACCTAAAGTATCGGGTAACAGAACTCTTTTTATTTTTTGTGTTTCCAGAAAATCCAGAAATTGGTACACGTAATCAGGGGAATTCTTCATCCCATTACTCCAATCTTCCAGATACACATTCGTTTCAATTCCCTTGTCTTGAGCTAGTTCAATTACTTTAGCAATCGCCTCAAAATGTTCTTTAGGCGTTTTTTTTAGTTGATGTTTGAGGTGATTAAGTGAACCTTTTGTAAGCAGGTTCTGGACTTTAGCACCTGATTTTTCCATCCAAGCAATAGACAGACCTCCGTCTACAAAAGAAAGGACTTCAATTTTATCTATCAAACCCTTTTTTTCAGCCCAGGAGGTAATACTTTTAACCGCCTCAAACTCACCCTCCGATACCCTGGTGGAAGCAATTTCAATTCTGTCGACTTGCAATTCTTCAAGCAAAAGCTGAGCTATAGTTAATTTTTCCGAGGCAGTAAAAGATACTCCGCTCGTTTGTTCTCCATCCCTGAGCGTAGTATCCATTATTTCAATCTTCCTTTTTTTCATCGGGTTGGGTATGAGTTGAATTAAAACGGCCTTGATTTAGAAAATGTTTTAATATCGGATTTGATATTCTCTAAATAATCAATATCATCAAACCCGTTAAGCATATTCTCTTTTTTGTAAGAATTAATCTCAAATGATTCTGATCGTCCCGTTGTAATCAACGTAACTTTTTGATTAGGCAAATCCACTTCTATTTTCGTTTTTGGATCTTTGTATATTTCCTCAAAGATCTCTTGTAAAAAAGACTCACTTACCTGGACCGGCAAAACACCAATATTTAAACAATTATTTTTAAAAATATCTGCAAAGAAACTGGAAATCACAACTCGAAAACCGAAATCATAAATAGCCCAAGCGGCATGCTCTCTAGAAGATCCCGAACCGAAATTCTTTCCTCCAACAAGTATTTTACCACTGTATTTTGAATCGTTGAGTACAAAATCTAATTTTGGACTATCATCATTATTATATCTCCAATCTCTGAACAAATTATCTCCGAATCCTTCTCTTTTTGTCGCTTTTAAAAAACGCGCGGGAATAATTTGATCTGTATCAACGTTTTCTATGGGTAGCGGAAATGCGCTACTTTTTATAGTACTAAATTTATCGTAAGCCATAAGGCAGTTATTTTTTTATTAAACGTGTTCTAATAGTTCTCTGGGGTCTGTAACTTTGCCGGTTACGGCAGCTGCTGCGGCAACCAACGGACTCGCCAACAAGGTTCTTGAACCCGGTCCCTGCCTTCCTTCAAAATTTCTATTGGAAGTACTCACCGCATATTTTCCGGCAGGAACTTTATCGTCATTCATTGCCAAACAAGCCGAACATCCGGGTTGTCTAAGTGTAAATCCTGCTTCATTTAAAATATCGAGAATTCCTTCTTCTTTGATCTGATCTTCTACTTTATGCGAGCCTGGAACCAACCAAACTGTAACGTCATCGGCCTTCTTTTTACCTTTTACAATAGATGCAAAAGCCCTGAAGTCTTCTATACGTCCGTTGGTGCAGCTTCCTACAAACACATAATCGATCTTTTTACCTATCATGGCATCACCTTGTCCGAAACCCATATAATTTAAAGATTTCGTATAGCTTGCTTTTCCTCCTGAAATAGCATCTGACATTGGTATAGATTGAGAAATGCCCAACCCCATACCTGGATTGGTACCGTAAGTAATCATCGGTTCAATATCGGCTGCATCAAATTCAAATATTTTGTCGAATGTGGCCCCTTGATCTGTTTTCAATGTCTGCCAATAGTCCATAGCGCTGTCCCAATCTTCTCCTTTTGGTGTAAATGTTCTTCCTTTGATATAGCTAAACGTTTTTTCATCCGGAGCAATCATCCCTCCTCGTGCACCCATCTCTATGCTCAAATTACAAACTGTCATTCTACCTTCCATGCTCATTTCTTCAAAGACTTCTCCCGCATATTCTACAAAATAACCTGTAGCGCCCGATGTAGATAATTGTGATATGATATACAATGCCACATCCTTTGGTGTAACGCCAAATTGAAGCTTACCATTCACTTTGATCAACATTTTTTTAGGTTTGGGCTGCATGATACATTGTGAAGCCAGAACCATTTCTACTTCGGATGTACCTATACCAAAGGCAATTGCCCCAAAAGCGCCGTGGGTTGAAGTATGAGAATCGCCACAAACGATTGTTGCACCGGGAAGTGTAATTCCATTTTCAGGACCCACCACATGCACTATCCCATTATTTTCATGCCCAAGTCCCCAGTGTCTGATACCATTTTCATTGGCATTTTGCTCTAATGCCTTTAACTGATTGGCAGAAAGTGGGTCTTTAACCGGTAAATGTTGGTTAATTGTTGGTGTATTGTGATCGGCCGTTGCAAAGGTTTTTTCCGGAAACAATACTTTGATTCCTCTAGCTTTTAAACCTAGAAAGGCTACAGGACTGGTAACTTCATGAATCAAATGTCTGTCTATAAACAGCACATCCGGTCCGTCTTCTATATGTTTTACCACATGCGAATCCCAAACTTTATCAAAAAGTGTTTTGCTCATAATATTCAAATTAACTGTGCTTATTTTTTTAAGGCTCGCAAATTTAACTATATCAAGGTAAGCGCATCCATAAGTGCATATTTTTTTTACAATGTTCAAACTAAAATTTAATTGGCGAAATCCAAATTAAACCACTAAAAATCAAGCATAAAGATATATTTAGTTTGATACATTCTCATAGTAGTCATGTTTTTATTTTTAAAATAAAAACCTAATGCTCTCTTCATCTTAAAACCTTTTACAGAATTATTTGGATACACCAAAACAATTTTAAAAAAGAATTCACAACTCATCATTATTTTGTAATATTAGAGCTCAAAACAAAGCACTATGATCCATATTTTATCAAAGAAGATTTTAATAACCTTCCTCTTCATGGGGGGGATGGTATTTTCTCAAGGGCCAAAACCAATAACAGATCTTTATACAATGGCAAAGGAAATTCATGCTGAAGTAATTACAATCGATACACATTGTGATATAAATGTGAACAATTTCACAGAATACAAAAATTACACGCAAGACCTATCATCTCAGGTGAATTTACCCAAAATGGAAGAAGGGGGATTGGATGTAGCTTGGTTTATTGTTTATACTGGACAAGGAGAATTAAACGAAACGGGATATAAAGCTGCTTATGAAAATGCGATCAGTAAGTTTGATGCCATCCATAACTTGACAGAAAAATATGCCTCTGATAGAATTGAACTTGCTTATACTTCTGCTGATGTTTTTAGAATTATAAAAGCGGGAAAAAAAGTAGCGATGATCGGAATAGAAAATGCATATCCTTTGGGAGCGGACCTTAAAAATATAGAAAAATTTCAAAAACTTGGAGGTAGATATATGTCGTTGGCCCACCAAGGGCACAGCCAGTTCTCAGATAGCAATACCGGGGAAAAAGACAATGTCTGGCTGCATAACAATGGCTTGAGTGATCTCGGAAAAGAGGCAGTCGTCGAAATGAATAAAGCGGGTATCATGATAGATGTATCACATCCATCCAAAGGTGCCTTTAAAGACATCATTGCGCTGAGTAAAGCGCCAATTATAGCCTCTCACTCTTCGGCAAGAGCCCTATGTGATCATTCTAGAAATCTTGACGATGACCAATTAATGGATATAAAAAATAATGGTGGGGTTGTACAAACGGTTGCGTTTTCCAGCTATGTAAATACGTCAAAAGATGCTGCCTACAAAAATGCGCAAAAAGTTGTATTGGAGAAATTTGCTTCAGAAAATCAATTTGAAATATTGGAATGGGAAAAAAGACAAGAATTGTCAATCGACGAATTAAATGTTTACAACGAAAAGTATAGTGAAATAAAGACCTTAGCTTCCAAAGAACTACTTGAAGCAAAAAAGCAATTTCCTCCCGTAAATGTGGCTGATTTTGTTGACCATATAGATTATATGGTAAAACTGATTGGTATAGACCACGTAGGAATTAGTTCTGATTTTGATGGTGGAGGTGGAATTGAAGGATGGAACGACGCTTCTGAAACATTCAATGTAACCATGGAACTCGTCAAACGTGGCTACAATAAAGAACAAATTGCCAAACTTTGGGGATTGAATCTACTTAGAGTATTGGATGAAGTACAAGAAATAGCAAAAAATTAGGAGATTGAAGAATAACTAAAAAGCCTGTTCAATGAACAGGCTTTTTTTTAGGCTGCTTTTTGCTTGGCACCTGGAATGATTCTACATGAATTAATTTTTTTAACCCAGTCTTCAGCCCTGCTGTTTTCGTTGTTTTCTCTATAAAACACATCAGCATCGAAAAAAGGAATAACCACCTCACCATTTGGGGTAAGACTTACCAACAAATCTAATCTAGTCAAGGACCAATTTGTCTTATTGTCATTATCTACCTCAATTTTCTTATCAATTTTTATGTGTTTTATCTTTGATAGATCTATCGTTACTGTATCACAATGATCCCCATTAACACGCACGAACAAGAGTTTTTTTGAGGCTCTGTCAATGCCTATAAAGCTATGAGCCCAATACTCCGTATCCGTAAAGTTTAAACCGGAAGAATCTATTTCATTTTGAATAAGTTGATTGACCTTTTTTTTAATCGAATTTCCGTTTTTTAAAAAGATATAATAAGGTATAAATACTAAAGCAAGTACGATCATACCTGTAAGAAAAAATTCCATATAATTTATTTTTAAATGATTACTAATAAGTTACGACAGAGAATAGCTTCTCACTTAAAAAAAGTAATGTTTTGGAAACAGTATTGCCTCCAAAATTTCTTTAAAAATAAAGTTTGAATCGACAGATGTACTCCAATAAAATAGCTTTATTGGAACTATAATTTGTTTTGAATTTTGTCCATGGATTGAACAAAATGGAGCGACTTCTGTCTTAGTAACTTGTGGAAAAACCGTTTTTAAGGTTTCCTTGAGTAAATGATCGGTGCCATCTTTCTTTTCATCTACATTCTGATCGGCAAAATGTATCTGACCTTGTACTTTAACGGATACGTCAACCGCGGCAATACCCAGGGTGAACTGAAGCAGAAAAAAGGCAATCAAGTACCTTTTCATATTGCACTAAATTTGTGTAAATGTATGATTTCTTTTGATAAAGAAATGTTAAATATGAGCCGTAAAAAAATGTGCCAGGACCCTCAATCTCATTCATTAATCAAAAAAAATTGTGAGGCACAATTGATGGAATTGAGCGATTGAGCCAAATTTAAATTTAATTCAGATGAATGAAATCTCAGTTTTTAAAGAACGGTATTATCCGATAAAACCTTCAACCTTATGCTTACCGTCACAATAGGGCTTATTTGCTGAATGACCACATCTGCAAAACGCAGTTTTATTCTCTTTAATTACTTCCTTACCTTCAGCAGTAACAACTTTGATTGTTCCAGTACAAATTAAGGGGCCATTGGCCATTACTTCTATCTTGTTTAGGTCTGCCATTTTTTCTTGTTTTTGATGAATGATATAACTCAACGCTCCCGAGGGACATTGCTCAATTTGTTCTATTAATTGCCGAGTACTCGCATTTTCAATTTTAATCCAGGGTTTGGCTTTTGGATGATATACTTTTGGTAACATTTTTACACAAGTGCCTGCATGAATGCAAGTACCCGGTTTCCAAACTATCGTAATCTCATCGTTACTGTAGTGTTTTATGATCTCCTTATTTTCCATGTCAATTAATCTTGGGGACTGATCATAATGTGTGCGTTATACTTCCCGGGGAACATCAACCAGGGATGCCCCTCTTGATTTGGCTGCAATCCTAAACCAGTGCTCTCTGCAGTTGCAAAAGGCGTATACACGACATATCTGTACCTGCAATTTCTGACTTCATTTTTTTCAACATCGTAATATCCATTTTTACCAAAATAAATATGAAGGGCCGCAGGAACCTGAGGCATTTCCAAGACCCGGGTTATTGCCTCTTCTTCTCTTATTTTTTCTTTTTCTTCTCTATTTTTACCTTCCTTTGTTAATTCTCGCCCTCGCGCCATAAAAGGATCTAAACTCTTGTGGTAAGCCACTACTTCATAACCATCCCGATTAGGGTCATCAGCAATGCAGATCAGACTATTAGAACCTTGTCTTAACATAACAAATTCACCCTGTTCATCATAACCGTAAACTGTAGCCAAATCACGCGATTCTATTGGTGCTGCTTGCACTGCGGAAAGAATTTGCTGCTCCTTCGTGAGTTTTTGGTTTAAAGCTATAGTTTCTGCGTTCTCTTCGACCTGTTCAATAACAACTTCATCGACTTTTTTAGTTTCTTTTTTACATCCCGTTGTCGATATAAAAGCAAGTAAAACTATTAAAAAATAATATTTCATATAGGTATAATTTTCTTTCGAATTTACAATAATTAATTGAAAATAAAGAAAGCCACGAAATGCATAGTTTCTGCTTTCCACCAAATTTCTCATGGTATCTGGGTATTTTTTGAAAAAAGGTGATTTTTACGCAATTAAACTTTCATATATCCGTTTTTAAATATGAAAATTGCTATGAAAAAGAATTCAAAAAATTGCTAAAGAAATTCTCTCAAATCTCAATCAAATGAGATTTAAAAATAAAGGTTTTTAGTTAATAATTGATTGATTCGGCCATGACAAAATATGCCTTGAGGGGGGCGAACAAAAAATTTAAAGTTGAATGATTTTACGTTTTGTCATGGCCTTAATTTTTAACCTCTGTCAAACCTTCAACTCCAAACATATTCTTTACTTTTCTAATGATAAGACATCGTTTTTATTACTCCATTTTTTATTTGATGCACATCAAAATGATATGTTTTGAGATCAGCGATGAGCTGTACTGATTCATTTTCATAAGCCCAAATCATATCTATTTTATTTATCGAAATATTATTAAATCTTAGGTCACCTAAAAATGCTTTGGATTGATTTCTCAATCGAATTAATTCTAATTGTTCTTTCACAATTTTTCTTTTTAATCCTTTTTCAACGTCTTGTATGCTTATATTAGTTCTATTTATTTCCTTGTGTCCCGCGTTACCGCCTCTATCAGCAGCTTCGTAATTATTTACGCCGGCAAAAATATCCAAGTACCACACTTGTGGGATTCCCGGCATAAACAGTTGTATCGCTCTTGCCAATAAAAATTTTTGTTCGTCTTCCCCTAAAGCACTATAAAATGTGGCATTGACCTGGTAATAAGAGAGCTTTTTCCCTGTAGCGTCATAAAGATTTTTAACCCTTCCCCCGCGCTCTATGATCTTGTTCATCACCTGCTCTATTTCCTGATCAGATAACAACCCTCGATAAACAACACCCTCAATTTCTTTTCCTTTTAAGTCTAAAACCGGAATCCCATCATGGCAGCCCAACATATTGACCGTTTTAAAACCTTTACTGATCACTTCCTTCGCCCAATTGACCAGCGCTTTACTGGAAGATGTTTCCAAAGTATGAATCAACAGACCCGGAAAAAAGAAATCGTAAATATAAAAACCTTTATCTGCGACCTGGTCGTGTAAATGAAGACCGTATTCAGAATGAATTTCGGGCAGAAGTATCAAATCATATTTTTTGGCTATGTCCTTAATCCTATCTAAATAGTCCCAAGTACCCGGTTTATTAAAAAAATTGGATTGCCCTATTTCTTTATGCAAATAAGCAAAAGCATCTAAGCGCAATATTTTGCAACCATAGCCTGTCAATTTTTGCAAAGTTTCTTCATAAAATTTCCAAACCAAAGGCGACTTGGCATTGAGGTCCATCTGTCCTAAATAAGACCTATTTAGTTCTAGGATTTGAATGACCTCCCTTTTCAAAGGGTTATAATCTTCCAGATCGATCGAAAAAATATCTCGTTTTTCTCTTAATGCAAGATTTACCTTGTTACAAATAAACTCCCTTTCAACATCTGTTATCCCTGCTAAATTTTGAAGATCATCTTCAGTAATTTCATTGTAGGTAATTTGTTGATAAAAGGTGTTCCAGAAGGGTTCTTCTGTGCCATCAGGAAAAATTACCTTTAAAATAGGCAATCCGGATTTTCGCATAAATAATTTATCGAGATACTCTTTTTTGGGTTGTATGACTCCATCTTCACCCATGGTTCCGTTTCCTGTCCAAAAGGTATTCCAGTTGATAAAAAAATCTTTAAACTGAGAAGTATCTCCATACCTCAATAAATCCTTGAATTGAGGTGAAGCGACGGATAAATGATTTAAAACGATATCGAATTTTAGCGCTATTCCGATTTCTTCCAAGGCTTTCAGATCATCAACAGAAACCAATTCTGCATTGAGATCATAGTCGATAATCGAAAAACCTCGATCTAAATCGCTATTAAAAAAAGTAGGTAAAACATACAATAAAGAAAATGCATCTTTAAACTCATTTTTTTTTAAAATAGAAATAAGGTCGCTCAATTGATCACCAATGCTATCCGGATAGGCGTTTAACATAACCCCGGTCAAACAAGGGACCTGATATTCATTTTTGGTTCTCATCTTTACAATTACATTAATTCTGACATCACAGAAATGTTATCCGGTAATCTCCCCAAATTCTGTAGTTTTAAGGCAGCCAAATGAAGTGCTATTTCCAGACATTTTTCCAAGGGTCTTTTCTTACTGTATGCCCATAAAAATCCTGACCAAAAAGCATCACCCGCACCCGTTGCATCTACTATTTTTTCAACTTTTACAGCCGGAAACAAAACGATCCCTTTTGTTCTGTGCGAACACTTCACACCGTTTCTTCCGAGCGTTAAGCAAACCAGATCAACTCCCAAACTATGAAAAAAAGCAAATATCTCTTCATGAGAAAGTTCTTGCTCAAAAAGTCTGAACATGTCATCCTCACTGATCTTGACCAATGGATTGAGCTTGCAATAAGCTTTGATCACCTCAAATGCTTTTTCCCGGGAATCCCAGATTTTTTTTGCGTAATTGATATCAATACTCAATTGGCAGCCCAAACGAAATGCCTCCTCAGCTTTTTTCAAGATTGTTTTTTGTGCGGGGTTTTTACTGAGTGCGAAACAGGTGGTATGAAAAATATGCGTATGAACGAGCAGTTCTTTTGGTATTTGTTTTTCATAAATATTGAAATCTGCATCTCTGTAAGGTATGAATTCAGGCGTATGCACTGTTTTGGATACAAAAATAACACTGGTATTATTCCGATCTAATTTGGCCACATGATCGACCGATACACCTCCCTCTTTCAGATTTTTCAAAATATATTCCCCAAATCCATCTGACCCGACCGACGCCACCATCATCGCTTTCAAGCCCAGTTTCGACGCATTCATGGCAACATTCGCAGGAGAACCGCCTATGTAACGGTGGTAATCAGAAGTATCTTTAATTTCATTTTCCAATTGATGTCCAATAAAATCAATAAGAACCTCCCCCACACATAAAATATCGATATTTCTTTTATTCTGTTCCAACTCTAATTTCTTATATAAAGTCTAACTATCTAATTTTCTCAAATTGATCATCCCTAATGGCCCACAGGATTGATTAAGGAAGGATTTTCATCCTCCTCAAGGGATGGAGGTTGTTTAAGTCGCATAGCCAGGATTCCTGCCAGGATAAAAAATACCCCGCCAAACAGGATGGCATTTACGGCGCTATTATGCAATAGATTTTTTACGATAGGGCCAAAAGTTAAGGTTTGAATTCCCATAGGGATAACAATCATCATATTCAGAATTCCCATGTAAACGCCTCTTCTTTCTTGCGGAACAATTTTAGATACCATGGAATAAGGAATGCCCATCATGGCGGCCCAACCGATCCCAAATAAGATCATTGGAAAAATGACGAGCATCGGATCATGAATATAAGGAATACAGAGCATCGCAATTCCTGTTAAAAAAAGACTTATTACATAGACCTTTTTACCTCCAAATTTAAGCGCCAATGGCACCAAAGCCAAGGCAAAAATAATGGTTGATAAATTGTAGGTAGTATTCATTTTTGCCGCCTGACTAAGCGCCTGGGATTTATCAAAATCCATGCTTTCTTCAAACATGGGTGCAACAAACTGCCAATACACGAACAAGGCATACCATTGAAAGAGGTAAACAACAGACAATTTCCACATAAACTTCGGCATATCCTTAATGGCATGAACAATTTCATAAAAAGGTGTTTTTATTCTATGAGAAAGTGAAAGCGCATTGTGCTTTTTTATTTCAGCCAATTCCTCTTCAGAAGGCGGTATTTCAGGCGTCGTAAAAACTGACCACAATATGGTAGAAACCGAAAGTATAGCACCAATAAAGAAGGAATAATACAACCATTTGGGGATTGTATTTACACTTTCACCCGAAGCCTCATTAGCACCAAACCAATCCTGAAAAAGAAAAATGGAAGCATTAGCTAATACAATTCCTGCGCCTACAAATAAACTCTGCATTTGGTATCCAAAACTCAATTGTTTATTGGGCAATTTATCGCCCACAAAGGCTCGATAAGGTTCCATGGCCATATTATTCCCAACGTCCAAGATCCACAATAATCCAACCGCAAACCATAAAGCAGGACTAAACGGAAAGGCAAACAAACACAAACTTCCAATTAAAGCCCCTATTAAAAAGAATGGCTTGCGTCTCCCCCATTTGGGTGACCAGGTCTTATCAGAAATAGCGCCAATGATGGGTTGAACGATTAATCCTGTAACCGGACCGGCAAGATTGAGCAAGGGCAAATCTTCTGGATGGGCACCTAAAAAGGAAAAGATAGGATTTATAGCGGTTTGCTGTAAACCAAAACTAAATTGGATACCTAAAAATCCAACATTCATATTAAATATTTGCCAAAAACTTAAATTTGGTTTTCTTACCATGAAACGAGTTTTATTTTTTGCAATTTACATTTACATGGAACTACTTAACTCATTTTTCGAAGAAATGCATTTTTCAACCATCGAAATCGTTTTCGAGTTATTTAATCAATTCTTTGAAGTACTCAGGTTTTTTTTATAAAATCGTGGAATGCACTTAAAAAGGCAAAATAGAAATAAAAGATGTTTTTGCTAATTCTCAAATTAGCTATATTTACATGTGTAAAAAATATAATCCATTAACCAAAAATTTACCTCATGAAAAAATTATGTTTAGTCATTGCTTTATTATTCGGAGCTATTTCATATGCTCAAATGCCAGAACAAGATGAAATAAAATTGATCCAAGATATATTTGGGTCGGAAAAAAAAGAAATCATCGCAGAAAATATTGACTTAAGTGGTGTTGATGCTGCAAAATTTTGGCAATTATACGACGAATATGAAGTTGCTAGAAAATCAAATGGCCAAGAAAGAATTAAGTTGTTGAGCACCTATGCCTCTACCACTAGTGCTATATCAAATGAAATGGCTGAAAGCATGTTGCAAAAAGCGATTGTAATCAGATCGGCTAATGAGAACAACTTGATGAAATACACAAAAAAAATTAAAAAGGCAACTAACCCAATTGTTGCTGCTCAATTCTACCAAATTGAACAATATATAGCTGACGGAATTCGCTTCTCAATTTTGGATAACATGGATTTTATTCAAAACAAATAATTATCTCTTTTTTTATTGTTTGGATCATCCTATTGATTTTCATTGATGACGAGATTTTTTGGTATTCAAAACAATCAATCAAAAAAACAAGTAAAGAGAAAAAAATAATTTACATTTGAGTACGAACCAATGCGTTCTCAACAAATTAAAAGGTAAGAAAAGCTCAAACACTGGCGTTTGGGCTTTTTTGTTCTACTTATTTATTTTTTCTGAACGAAAATTCTGTCTTACGGCTATTTATAAACCTAAAAAATATACATAAAATCATCTAAGGTCTTTTTATCAATCTTCAAGACGTTTTTGCAAACTCATCTGCTCGTTTCTTATCAATCATCTAGACGTTTTTACCAAACAAATCAAGCAAAAAAAGAACGCCACAAAATTGCGGCGTTCTCAACAAATTAAAATCTAAGAAAAGCTAGGCCAAACGAGGCGTCTCTTTTCTAAATACCAGGTTTCTGAGCATATCCCTCAAACCCTGTGCAGGCCTAAACAAGATTCTGGCTTTCTTGATCGCCCCAACCGTCAATTCTTCCGAAGTATCTTTTCCCTCAGAAGAAATACTTACACGAAAAGTACCCAATTCCCCAAGCCTTACAATATTACCCAATTTGAGCTCTTCAATGATGTTCTTCTCTAAGGAAGAAAGCACGTTGTAACAGTCACCCGGTGTTAGGGTGCTCTGATAAGCTATTCTTTCGGCCAGCTCTTTTAAATTGATACTACCCTTGCTGACCGTTGTCAGGTAGTACTTTTCCGGTGAAGCGATATCTCTCGGATCTCTTCGCTTCAAAAACTTTACCTTTAACATAAAATAAAATTTAAATGAATAATAAATCTGTCATGTCACTATAACATGGTTGATTAAAGTTAAAATTATGGTCCCAAACAAAAAGCAAAATAGTTTAAACTTTTCAACAAATAATTTATCTTAACAAGCTGTTTTAATGAAACTTATCTGTTTTTTTTCAGTAAATTAAACCGAGTGAGATTTGATCAGTTTTGGGTAAGTGAAATAAAATTTTGCCAGAAAAAATAATTTCCATTTGCCTTCATTATACTGCATTTTATCCCATCAAAAAAAGTTAATCCCGGGTCACATCGTATAAATGAAAAACTTATCAACAAAAAGTTCCGCGTTCGTCT
>CAZWAN010000068.1:4043-14240 GCA_964631875.1 uncultured Flavobacteriaceae bacterium | reverse complement strand
GTTCGACTTCCAAGATAAAGGCTAGTTAAAAAAACCTGAGAAAAGTTGCGATAAATAAATCTTTGAGATCATCAATAGTGATATCAAACTAGATTAATAGGCAATGTTAAAAAATGATAGAGCAGACCAAGTAGGTGGCCCTCACGTTTTTGAGTTGCGTGGATATTTTGTTATGCTAGCTGCTGATGTCGCCAGAATCTTCAAAGTAGAGACCCGAATTATCGTACAAAACATCAAAAGAAACAATATCGGGATTCGTCCACTTTTTCCAGAACATTATGCTTTTCCAATTAGTACCGAGGAATTAGAACACTTGAGATCACTGGGAGTGATTTCAAAGCCTGGACGTGGTGGAGCGAGGGCACTACCCTGGGTTATTACCAGAAAAGGTGCAATACGACTTGCAACAATTATGAAAGTTCCGACCGCCCTTGAGGCGGCCGATGTTTTTGTCGATGTCTTCGATGAAGTATTGGCTCAGGTATTTCAAGGGAAAACTATAATTCGAGTCTCAAATCCATCCCGAATCGCACCTAGTGAGGAACAACTCAGCCATGCTCGTAAGCTGCGATCAAAGATTTCGAAAGCGATAGATGATTTATTGAACACTGTGGTCAACACAGATCAGAATACGACGGTAAAGGATGAGCTTGGGAATATAGCACAAGAAGCGGTAGATTATGTGAAAGAATGGCTAAGGAGCAAGAAGGTTGGAAATGAGAAGATAGAGGCAGAGACCTACCTGCTACTTGAAAAGGCTCGGGACATATATGAGAGACGTCAATCCGAATTAGAAAGTGCTAGGCTTGATCAAGAACGCAAAGTACTTGAGAATCTAAACAAAAAGATCGACATCGTGGAAAGGCTCCTTGAAATGCACACTAAGTTAGAACCGAATTCAATTGTTAAAATGGTTGGGCAGTTTACTACACACTAGCCGAAACTGAAAAGGTAGTCTATTGGAAGCCGAACAATTCACTAAAGCCGACCGCTAACGCATGTCACGCCACTTGCGAAAAGGCAAATCCCGCGCCACGCTGCAGCGGCTTAGTTCCACCGTTCCACAGCGAAATAAGAAACCTTAAAATAGATCTTATCTCTCATTGAGCAATTGTACAATACTCGGCTTGCATTTGATTCATAAACGGTGTAAATTTACACCAAACAATATTACAATGGCCAGACAAAGTATATCTTTTACAAAACCAAACGATGAGTGGTTAAAGGCTCAAGTTGACAGTAATGAATACGCCAGCAAAAGTGAACTTGTAAACGATCTCATCAGACAGGCTAGAAAACAACAAGCACAAATTGATTGGATTCGAGCTAAATTGGAAAGAGCTGAAGGAAGCGGATTCACAGACGACACAAAGGAGCAAATCTTAGCGCAATCAAAGTCTTCATTAAATGGCTGAATATAGGCTATCCAATGAAGCTAAAGAAGACTTGATAAGAATTCATCAGTACGGCGTTGAGAAGTTCGGAATGGCTCAAGCTGACAAGTATTTCAATTCGTTTTTTAAGTATTTCGATATTATCGCCCAGCAACCCTATTCATTCGAGTCTGTGGAGCATATCCGAAACGGATATAGGCGTTGCGCTTGTGGTCCTGATAGTATCTACTACAGAATTATTAATGGTATAGTTGAAATTATGGCAATTGTAGGCCGGCAAGATTTATCGAACGTTCTGTAGTCTTTAAATTAACCCTTTTACCATATGGGTGAACCCATATCCGATAACGCTGTAGAACAATCCACTAAAGCCGACCGCTCACGCGTGTCACGCCCATTGCGAAAAATGCAAACCCGGATCAATCATTGTGCAGACAAGGCAAATCCCGCGCCACGCGACGGTGGCTTAGTTCCACCGTTCTACATACCAATTAAGTGAAAGAATGTGCTAAGAACTGCGTCAATAAGAAGTGAGAAAAAATTATATGAAGATTAAAACGAATAATCAATTCAGTTTTTTGCCGGTATTGTTTTTGAGTCTTTCAACATTATTGACGTCCTGTGATGAAAAACAAAGTACAGCAATTTCAGATCATAAATTCCTGGAATCGCTTATAGAAGCAGGTGTAGATATGAATGGAGATGGACTTATAAGCCCTTCCGAAGCAGAATTGATAGAAGCACTTTCCCTGGAAATGGATAGCATAACAGATTTATCAGGAATTGAGATGTTTATTAATCTTAAGAGCCTAGACTGTTCTGACAATCTCCTCAAAGAATTGGATGTGACAAACCTTGCGGCACTCACCTATCTAAATTGCAACAATAATGAATTAAACAAGCTTGATATTACCAATAATCCATTGCTCACGTTTCTATCCTGTAATGATAACAACTTGAATCATATTAATGTATCCGGAAATCCACTATTGCGTTTTTTGTATTGTGAATCGAATAATATAAGGCTTATAGATGTATGCGGCAACACTGCTTTAATTCGTCTGAGTTGTTATAAAAACTTGATTTTCACCATAGATCTGAGTAAAAATACGGCATTGGAAGTCTTCTATTGCAATCGTAACCTTATCTCTGAACTTGATGTGTCTAGTAACCACATATTGAGATCGTTACATTGCAGTAGTAATTCACTAACTAATATTGATGTTCAGAATAATTTGCAACTTGAAGAATTTAATTGCTCACAAAATGAGTTATATTCTCTCGATGTTACTAACAACACAAAATTGAAATGGCTGTTTTGTGAAAGCAATAATCTTGAGGAACTGGATATTTCTAAAAATATACTTCTTGACAGACTATTCATTGGTCATAATTATTCCCTAGGAAAGGTCTGTGTTTGGGAACTGCCTTTTCCTCCTGAAGGCATGATGTTCGACGGCACAGGGAGTTCCAATGTATATTTCACAACCGATTGTAATTTAATCAACTAATGTTGCAGAATGAACAATAAATTCCCATGCAATATGGATGTAGCGATAATATACAAAGGATAATATAGGATGTAGAACAATTCACTAAAGCCGACCGCTTCACGCATGTCACGCGCTTTGCGAAAATGGCAAATCCCGCGCCACTCTATGGCGGCTTAATTCCACCGTTCCACGTCTCAATTTTGTCAAAGGCTTATTTGAAAACTTCAGCACTTAATGTACGATATATCAATATATTCCTATATAAATGAGTAAATGCTCTCAAATTGGGATCACAATTTGCAGACTATTTACACAATAGGAATGGAAACTACTCTAATACATGCGGATTATCAAAGCTTGATTTTTGAGTTTCGGGGTTATAAGGTAATGATTGATGCTGATCTGGCCGCTCTCTACGAAACAGAAACAAAAGCATTAAAACAACAAGTAAAAAGGAACCTTGACAGATTTCCGGATGATTTTATATTTCAGTTGACAAAAGGAGAGAAAGCTCAACTGGTCACAAATTGTGACCGGTTAGCAAGCCTCAAACATTCGAGCGTATTACCAATGGCATTTACCGAACAAGGTGTGGCTATGCTTCATCTGTCTTAAGATCCAAGAAAGCTATCAAAATTAATATTGAAATAATGCGAGCTTTCGCCATCTACAGAGCTATGCTAATGGAGGATAAATCTCTTCGCAAAGAGATTAAAGCTCTTGATGAGAAAATCAACAAGGTATTCAGATTCCTACTTGATAAAATCGATTCTCTTCATCAAGACAAAGTAACTCCAAGAAAAAAGATAGGATATAAAGATTATCAGAATAAATAAAAAGCTATATCCAAATCATTGAATCGATGTTGGATCATAATTATCAAATTCCTAAGTAGAATAAACGTAGCCTCTTTGTATTATTAAATGGAGACGTAGAACAAATCACTAAAGCCGACCATAACGCGTGTCACATCCTTTGCAGAACAGGCAAACCCCGCGTCACGCTTCGGCGGCTTAGCTCCGCCGTTCTACCCACTACCGGAGCCTCGAATGGGATTATTCTGTAAAGATTTCGCGTAGTATCGGTAAACTCTTGATAATGAACATTTTTATGAAAGTCTGTTTTTATGTTTTAGCATTTGTCGCTGTCTTATCCACAGGCAATTATGGTTTTGGCCAAGAGAATATACTTAAAGGAAGAGTAATTGATAAACAATCAAAGCAGCCCATAGCATATTCCACTATTGAAATAAAAACCAAGAAAACTGGAACATATACAGATTCCACTGGGAACTTTTCAATTAAAATTGAAGGTATTAGCGATACACTAGAATTCAATTCGTTAGGGTACGAAATGCAGAAATATCCTGCTGGGGCATTCAGAGATTCAATAATAACAATCGAATTAATACCTCATATTTTCGAATTGCAGGAAGTTGTCGTCGTTCCAAAAAAAGTAAAAACAATACGAATGGGAACTATTGCCAGAAAGCCTTGGAGATTTCAAATAGCGAATATTTTTGGTGGACAATATGGCACATATATTAAAAATGAAATCCAAAAACCCGGGTATGTTAGGGCGGTAAGCTTCTATATTGCAGAAGTTGGGTTTCCTGATGCTCCTTTCCGGGTGAGAATATATGCAAAAGACCAAGAAGATCAATGTCCTGGAGAGGACTTGTTAAACGAAAGTGTGATAGTTTCAAATCCCAATGGGGAAGGCTGGTTTACAGTTGATATTTCTGATTATGGAATTGAGTTCCCATTGGAAGGTATGTATGTGATGATGGAATGGGTTTATTCTGGAGATCAGTACTACTATACCTTTGAACATGAAAGAAAAACAAAAGAAGGCAATTCTGAAACCAAAACATACCATGTCTATGGCATATCCCTAGGAAATGTCTGGAAACAACCGGACGAGGGATATTGGGCCAAGGGACTTGGGGACAATTGGAATAGAATGAATGACTATTACAAAGGATATGTAGATGTAATGATTAATGCTGACATTGTATTTCAGATCCAATAGATCACAATCCAGAATTGGCAGCTTCCCACTCGATCGAAAATGACAACTTTAGAAGCGACAAGGAGTAGAACAAATCACTAAAGCCGATCGTAACGCGTGTTACACCCTCTGCAGAACCGAGCAAAGCGAACTCATGAGTCACCTCAGATGAGGAATAACGGCAAATCCCGCACCAAGCTGCGGCGGCATAGTTCCACCGTTCTGCTTATTAATGTAGTTTTTTTCGTATCTTTAATATAGACTTCAGCTACTATGAAAAAGGTAGTTACAAAGCGCAAATTGAGGGATAATTCTCAATTGGAAGATCTGGCATTTTGGCTAAATCGCCCTTATGAGGAACGAATCTCTGCCGTAGAAATATTAAGGCGTCAATTTTATGGAAGTTCAGAAAGACTTCAAAGAGTTTCTCGCGTTGTTGAACGCACATGAAGTAGATTTCATGATTGTTGGAGGCTATGCGCTAGCTTTCCATGGCGCGCCTCGTTATACTGGTGATATTGATGTTTTCGTAAAGCCAGACCGTAAGAATGCTAAGAGAATAATTAAAGTACTTAAAGAATTTGGATTCAGTTCTCTTGAGCTTTCAATCGATGATTTTCAAAATGAGGAAAACGTGGTCCAACTTGGGCTACCACCAGTGCGAATAGATATTATCACATCCATTAGTGGTGTAAGCTGGGAACAAGCTGATGCTGCAAAAGAACCAGGATCGTATGGGAACGTTCCAGTGAACTATATTGGGAAAATGCAATATATAGCGAATAAAAGAGCAATTGGCCGCGCCAAAGATATTGCAGACATTGAAGCCCTGGGGGAAGTATAAAAGCAGAACAATACACTTAAGCCGACCGCAAAACGTACGGCACGTGATTCACGATCAGCAAAAACCATTACAGATCCTCAGAAAATATTTCAAATTCAGCGCCACACAACAGTGGCTTAGTTCCACCGTTCCATTTCCTTTTTAATGTCAATTATCCTTGGACTCCAATACGTTAAACAAATATTTGATAATCACCATAAAAGTACTTATCTTTGGCGTTAGTATCGTAACGCATTAGTATGCTCAGGTCATTTGGTTCAAAGGAAACAGAGATAGTTTGGAAAGGAATAAGATCCTCAAAGCTACCCCCTGAAATACAAAAAATAGCCAGAAGGAAGCTTAGGATGCTAAATAACTCTTTTTACTTGAAGGACCTGAGAATACCACCATCTAACAGGCTGGAAAAGTTGAGTGGAAATCGCAAAAACCTTTATAGCATTCGCATTAATGATCAATGGCTTATCAAATTTATATGGGAAGAGGGTCACGCCCTTGAAGTAGAAATTGTGGATTATCATAAATGATATCATGAAGAGACTAGAGAATATTCATCCGGGTGAAGTACTGTTAGAGGAGTTTATGAAACCCCTTGAAATAACCGCATATCGACTTTCGAAAGACTTAGAGATTCCGCAAACCAGGGTCAGTGAGATTCTTAAAGGCAGGCGGCGCATTTCGGCTGATACAGCGCTGAGGTTAAGTCGGTATTTCGGAAATTCCGCGAAATTCTGGTTGGGACTTCAGGACGATTATGATATTGAGGAGGAGCTAAACAAACGGAAGTCCGAATTTCAAAGAATCAAGAAAAGAGAGGAAAACGCAGCATAGTGGAAATAGAACAATCCTCTAAAGCCGACCGTAACGCGTGTCACGCCCTTTGCGCAAATGGCAAATCCCACGCCAATCAACAGCGGCATAGTTCCAAGGTTCAATGCCCCTAATAGGTGATTATACCAATAGAGATATTCCTTGACAAAGGAGTTCTGTGGAATTGCCACTATTTGCATCTGACAAGTTTAAAATTTCAGATATGCTTCAGAAATTAACTACATTTCGATATTCACTTATCTAAATCATCTCCGCATGTTGTATACACTTAAAAACCTGGCTAAATCGACCATTCTCACGTTCTTACTCGTTTTTGCTGAATCAGCCTTAGCACAGGATGGAACAATCTATCCACTCGACACCCCGGCAGAGCCGGATGCCATTCCACTGGGCACGGGAGGAGTCGATGACCAGCCAGCCTCAGAGACCTGGTTCCGTCAGTGGGGCGACCCGATGGCTCGCAATATCACCAAAGCAACCATTACCCCTTTCCTGCCGGAACCTGGTAAAGCGAACGGTGCGGCAGTGATTGTGGCACCCGGGGGAGGCTTCAGATGGCTTTCCATGGGAAACGAAGGTTGGGAAGTTGCAGAAGCACTAACAGAGCATGGAATCGCAGCTTTTGTGCTTAAATACCGGCTCCATCCGACCCCTGAGTCCCTTGATGACTTCATCGCCTGGATGAATCGTCCACGCACACCCCCCGCCGAGTCTCCCGATTCTTCCAGAGACGCGGCACCACCACGGCCACCGCAACGAGACATGTCCAACCAGCTGGAAGATGCTGAGGCTGCCTACGAAATGATCCTTAAAAATGCTGAGGTGTGGGGCATCGATACGGACAGAATAGGTATGATTGGCTTTTCAGCCGGCGCTGGCCTCACAATGCACGCAACGCTAAACTCCCAAACCATGGACCTGGCCTTTATCGGTCCTATCTATGGAGGAATGGGTCCAGTAGAGGTACCAGTAGATGCGCCGCCCATGTTTAATGTTATAGCTACAGATGATTTTCTTTTCAGGGGTCAGTTCGGCGTTATAGATTCCTGGTACAAAGCAGGCATACCCGTTGAGTTTCATCTGTACCAGAATGGTGGTCACGGTTTCGGCCTTGGAAATCCAAATAGAACCAGCAATCGTTGGTTTGATGCTTTTATACACTGGTTAGATGTTAATGGCCTTCTTACAGCCAGGTCCGAAGAGTGACGAGATACTATATCAAATCACAAGGGATTCAAAACCTCAGAGCAATAATCACTGGACCAATAACAATTTTCTAAAGCCGACCGCTTACGCAGGTGAAATTAAGAATAGACAAGAGATATAAAAATTTTACTATCGCTGGGTTTCTTCTCATCATTACGCTTGGACTATGGGCTCTAAGCAATTCAAGAAGCTTCCAAATAGCTGGTGAACTTATTACAGATTTTCATTTAACTGATTCTCTCATAGCACTAACATTTGATGATGGACCTTCCCCGAAATATACAGACGAGATTCTTTCAGTCCTCAATTACCATAACGTAAAGGCTACCTTCTTTGTGACAGGAAGGGAAGTCGAGGAATTTCCCAATGAAGCCAGAAAAATTGTCGAAGCCGGTCATCAACTAGGGAACCACTCTTATTCACATAAAAAAATGATTTTCAGAAGTGGTAGTTTTATTGAGAGTGAACTTGATCGCACCGACCAGGCAATAATGGATACAGGATACCAGGGGAAGGTATATTTCAGGCCACCATATTGCAAAAAACTCATCTTGCTTCCTATGATTCTCAAAGAGAGGAATCAGGTGAGTATTACGTGGGATATAGAACCAGAATCGTATGCAGAGGTCAGAAGTAGTGCAAAAAATATTGCATCTCACATCAGCGAAAGAGTACATCCAGGATCAATTATTTTGCTCCATGTCATGTACGACCAACGGGAAGAAAGCAGAAAATCGCTACCAATATTTATTGAGGAGCTTCGAAAGCAGGGTTACAGATTCGTGACAATTGATGAACTTGTCAGACAGGAAAAGGAATTGCATATAACAAATCACTCAAGCCAACGGTAAAGCGTTTCACACCCTTTGCAGTTTGGCAAATTCTGCGCCGCATTACGATAGCTTGGTTCCACTGTAATGTATTTAGGATAAAAATGTAGCAGATGTATTTTGGTTTAGTACATTATCCAAAAATTGAACATACTGGTTTTCAAAACTTCCGCGTTAGGTATGACCCTTATTCCAGTTTGCTTTCTGAGCATATAACATTCATCCATCCAGTCCCAGAAAGTATCGGTAGGGATAAATTGGAGAAGCATATTGAGACAGTGCTAAAAAGTTGGAAATCTTTCAGGGTACATTTTTGTCTGCTTGAGAAAACCTGGGATCATTGGCTGTATTTAGGTGCAAAGGAGGGACATAGTCAGGTTGTAACCCTTCATGATCAACTTTACAAAGGAATTCTTAGCCCATATCTTCGAGAGGATCTTCCGTTTTATCCCCACATTGGACTGGGATTATTCAGCAAGGAGGCATATGATTTCAATAATCCTACTGCTCAACTAACCTTAGATGAAATGAGATACAATAAGGCCAGGCGAGAGTTCGAAGATTTAGGAACTGATATTTGGTGCACAATTGATAACCTAACACTTGTGAAAATCAATTCCAATTTCACAGAATGTCTTGACCTGAATGATTTTTCAGTATCAGACTATCCATAAAAATACCCCTGTCTTTTATCTTTAAAACAGGGGTATTGCACTTCTGATTTTTTCCATTATCTTTCCACTACTGACTTTCCAACAGCCTATAAGCTATTGAATTGAAGTCTGTTTTGGAAATGTGTTAGTGCCCAGGACAAGAATCGAACTTGCACGACCTAAAACGGTCACTAGGCCCTCAACCTAGCGCGTCTACCAATTCCGCCACCTGGGCAGGTGGCCTTTCAGCCTTTGCTTCAGAGAACGCAGGTGCAAATATAGTAAAAATCGTTTTTGATATCCTTCACCACTAAAAAGAAGTGCAGGCATAACGAAGCTGGCTCCCCCCCCCCCTCCTGCCCGGATGAATCGGATTATGGATTTGACTTGTGTTCCAAATCTCACTAAATTGCATTGTACCGAACCCGATCCATAGCCCAACACCCTTCCCATCGCTGACCGGAGGATTGCTGAAATAGGTTTATTTTTTTCTTAAAGGCAATAAGGATCATGTCTCCCACCCCAGGTGACAGCGAGAAATTCCTTGAAAAACTCACCGGAATCATCGAATCCAGGTTGAAAGAAGAACAGTTTGGAGTGACTGAACTGGCTGAAGAGATGGGTATGAGCCGTTCCAATCTTCACCGGAGGGTAAAGGCCTTCACCGGGAAATCCGTGAGCAGATTCATCAGCGATATCAGGCTGGACAACGCCGTCATCCTGCTCAATGAATCCTCGAAGAACATTTCGGAGATTGCCTTTGAAAGCGGATTTAACAGCCCGGCCTATTTCACCAGGTGCTTTAAAGAACGGTATGGCCATCCGCCGGGGGAAGCAAGGAACCAGGTTCCCGGAGAAGAACATCATGTGGAAGTAAATCCGGTAGCAGAATATCCGGGACAAAAGAATTCCGGGGCAGAGCTTCCGGGGAAACAGCAT
>CAZWAN010000068.1:0-3943 GCA_964631875.1 uncultured Flavobacteriaceae bacterium | reverse complement strand
GGGGAAACAGCATTCGGGGGCAGATCATAAGGGAGATCCTGCAAAAAAAAATGGATGGAGAAGAATAGGCAGGAGAAAAATCTCTGTCACTTACCTCCTGTTAACGCTGCTTCTCTTCCTCACTGCAACCTTCACCTTCAAATACTGGAATCCGTTCAACTTACGGAAGGAACCAAAGGAAAAATCCATTGCCGTTCTTCCGTTCATCAATGACAGCCCGGATGAAAAGGAAATGTACTTCATCAACGGTACCATGGAATCGATCCTGTATAACCTGGGGAAAATTGAAGATATCAGGGTTGTATCACGAACCTCGGTGGAACAATACCGGGATCAACCTAAACCCATCCCGTTGGTCGCCAGGGAGATGGGCGTGAATTACATACTGGAAGGAAGTGGTCACAGGGATGGTGAAAGGGTGCGGTTATATGTCCAGTTGCTCGACGGCAGGCGGGACAGGCACCTTTGGGCCAGGTCATACGACATGAATGTCGGTGAGGTATTTACCAAGGTGAGCGAGATTGCCAGGATGGTCGCTTCCGAAATCAACGCGGTCATCACACCCGAGGAACAGGCCCTCATAGAAAAAATCCCCACAAAAAGCCAGACCGCATTCGACCTGGCCATGAAAGCCAGGGAGGAACACAGGAAGGATCCTTCCAAAGGAGAGGAACTTATAAGACTTGCCCTGGAGTTCGACTCCGCTTACGCCCAAGCCTATGTCTTTCTGGGCTGGCTATATTTCCATCAATTTGAAACGGCCACAATGGCCCGGCCAGAATACCTGGATTCCATTCTCTGCCTTGTTAACAGGGCATTGTACCATGATCCGCAGCTGGATGATGCATACCTGCTCAGGGGGTATTACCACCGCAGGACCGGTGCGTATGATCAATCGGTGGCGGATTTCAGGAAAACCACTGAACTGAATCCAAATTTCCCTGGCGCCTATATTGGACTGGCATGGTTGGGCTGGGAAAAGAATGACATGCTGACTGCCATCCAAAATTTTCACAGGAGCATCGAGCTGGAAAAAGGCCCGGAAATGGCCCATCTCTACAGGAACCTGGCAGCCGCATATTTTCAGGCCGGACTCCGCGATCAGTCCGACCGGTATTACCTGAAAGCCCTGGAAATGGATGGTGATTCGGTGGCATATTACCTTGCCATGTCTGTGAATGAGGACATATTCAACCACCACAGTGCGCTTGCACTGGATTATCTGGAAAGGGTTTACAGGGCGGATCCGGACAATACAAACCTCCTTTACCGGCTGGGGAATTACTATGCCTGCATCGGAGAGAATGAGAAGTCCCTCCGTTATTTTAATGAGTACCTGGATCAATTTACCAAGATTCGGGAGGTACCTGTAACCGGCAAGCTGGCGGCCTCCCTGACCTATATGCGATGCGGATTGCAGGAAATTGCAGATTCGTTACTGAATGCGGAACGCGACCAAATGGAAAACAGGCTGGCACTGGGAGATCAGGTCACCAGCTTTTATTATACCCTGGCCAGGATCTATGCCCTGCAGGGGAACAGGGAGAAGGCTTACCAGTACCTGAGAAGGTTCAACCAGTGTGAATTCATGGTTATCTACAATACCACACTGAAACCCGGTGCTACGCCAATGATTCCTGAACTGGCTGATGATGAAGCCTACTGGGTCATACAGGAAGAGATCAACGATAAATACCTCAACCAGCAGATCAAAATCAGGCAATGGCTGGCGGAGAACGAGCTCCTGTAAGGATCATCGGCAATCCTCAAGCTGTATGGTGTATAGCCCGGCCAGGGATCAGTAACCTCAGGGGGTTGACGAAGAACACATTACAGACAATGAAGCATTTAAGCGGTGATTAATCCCCTCATTTACGAACCCGGGTACCCCATCAATGAATAGAGCTTGTTGGTGGAAAGACCCAGAAGAACATTCAATTTTTCAATAATTACAGATTATATTGGTATTCAATTACAGGAACGAACAGGGGTAATATTTAAACTAAAAGCCATGTGTGAAGTGACCAATTACCTGGACGACCTCAACAAAAGCATCAGCAGTCTGGAAAAGAAGAGCACGGATAACAACAGACTTTCCGAGGAAAAAATGCTGACCAGGCACCTTGTCAAGGAAATACGCACGCTGATGCAAATAGTGAAGCTGCAGCAGGAAGGGGGTGAAATCAATCCCGACCAATTCAACTAGATAAGTTTACCGCGACCGTTCAGTCGGATCCGGATGCAGCGGCCATGTTCTATGTCCGAATAAATCTAGAAACCTACCTTTTGTTCGATAGAAGAGGAAATCTCTTGTTGGCCCCCTCATCATTCCTCTGTTCCTGCGCTGATTTGAGCATCATTCATCTTTTCCTGCCCTCCTTTGAGCTTCATTCCTCTGTTCCTGCGCTGATTTCTCACCAATTCCTGTGCTGATCACCCACCCCGTATTGATTTTCTGATTCTCCTGGAGTTTTTGTCCTCCTTATTCGATATTGCTGGTCCGAAGGGGCCTGTTGGTATACCTTAAATCCTTTTTTGTATTACCAATACGCTGATGTGGGTGTTTTAGGCCCATAAAGGATTAACATTTGTTTTGCCACATATGATAATGAACCCTCAATTGACAGGTATAGCATACAATGAAATATTTATTGTCCATTCGGTATGAAATGGGAGATCCTAAAAAGCTTTTCAGCTAAAAAAAGGTGTTTTTTCAGCTACAAGGATGTGGTGGCGGAATTCCCAGACAGGAATCGCACCAGTCTTTCCAGAAGTCTGGCCTCAATGGTTAAAACGGGCATGTTGATGAAGCTGGGTCGTGATGTGTACCATTTTCTTCCTTACGGTACGGATCCGAACTCCTATTCGCCTGATGGCAAGCTTGTTGCCAAGTGTGTGATGAAAGGGAAAGACTATTACATAGGTTATTCCTCAGCCATGGATATCCTTGGAATCATCCGGCAACCGGGCTTACGCACAACGATAGTCACCAAAAGACAGGTAACCCCATCTGTAAAAGCAATCGCCGGGATGGAGATTCAATTCATTTGCCATACCAGCAGCAGGTTTTTCGGATATGAGGAATTGTGGCTGAACCTTCAGGAGAAGGCTATGGTCAGCGACCTGGAAAAAACAATTGTGGATGCGGTGACAAAACCGCATTTGTGCGGGGGCATCGTGAGCGTTGGGAAAGCCATATTTCGATCGCATGCAAGAACAAATCAAAATAAATTATTCTACTACCTGGCCAGGAACCGGAGCAAGGCCGCAAAGAAGCGTTTTTTATTCCTTTCAGAATTTCTTGGATTGTTATGGACAAATAATCACGAAAGAATGCTCCGGGAGTGCGGAACAGGCACATCCCTTTTGGAACCTTGCGGACCAGTGCAGGGTAAGATAAGTTCGCGTTTTGGTCTGAAAATCAATGTTGAGTTAAGCGATCTTAAGGATTACACCAGCGCTTCACGCCTGAAACGAGATGTTGATCAGAAATGATTCATTAGGGTGTATCGCGGAAAAGTCAATCGTAATCTGGGAACCTCCTCAGAATCAAGAAAAACACAACAAAAAACCCCGTATTTGCTAATGAAACACGGGGTTTGATGATGGTGGCTTTGTGCCCAGAACAGGACTCGAACCTGCACGTACTTGCGTACACTAGTCCCTGAAACTAGCGCGTCTACCAATTCCGCCATCTGGGCAAATAAGTCGAAAGTCGAAAGTCAAAAGTCGAAAGAGACATCCGAAGGTCCAAAATCAGACTTTACAGACGGACTTTACAAACTTGACAGACTTCACAGACTTCCTAAAGAACAGCCCCGACGGTTGGTTTCCATCGGGGCTGCAAATATATGAATTTTTCAATTTCTGCTGATTGTTTTTCAGCTTTTTTTCATCACCCGCGGCACCGGGTGCGGGCGCCTATTTGCGGCGGGGTTCGGAG
>CAZWAN010000067.1:0-14385 GCA_964631875.1 uncultured Flavobacteriaceae bacterium | reverse complement strand
ATAAAAAAGCTTTGTTCATTCCTGATATTGATAAATGGGAAAAGTGGGATCAGTCTATCATTGAGCAAATTAAAAAAGTTGATTACGCCTTTATTGATGCCACCTTTTACGACGAAAAGGAGATCAACTACAGAGCTGTTTCAGAAATTCCACATCCTTTTGTCATAGAAAGTATGGCCAAATTTGAACATTTAAAAGCTACTGAAAAAAGTAAAATCTTCTTTATTCACCTAAACCATACCAATCCCTTATTGAACCCCGAAAGCAACGAAACAAAAGAAGTAATTAAATACGGTTTTAAAATTGCTCGCTTTCTCGATGTATTTGAACTATAATTTGGTTTTTACAAAAAAGAACCGGCCTGTGTTGCCGGTTCTTCTTTTACAATAGTTTATGAATATGCTATTTGACATGTACCGTCAAATTACCGTCCACAATATTGCGGTTTTCAAGGCTTGCCCAACCTCCCGGATTTGCCAGATCGGGTTGGTTTGGATTGTTAACTCCGAACCATTTCCAGGCGATCTCATCACCATTTTTCCCTGGGGTTCCACCATCAATGACTGTAACTGCCAATAACTGACCCACCCTGGATTGATTTCCTTTGGGTGTTCCGCTATTCCCATGATCTCCTTCTTCATGATCTCCCTCATCGTGACCGCCATCTGTATGTCCGCCATCTGTATGCCCGTGATCGGAATCATCAGACTCCGTTTTTGTATCCGATATCACGATCGCCAGAAATCTGGCCCTCATCAATTCGGGTTCTACAAGTACATCGGTTACATTGGCCTTAAATTGCCTCGTAATCTCTCCATTTTCATCGGTCATATCTATGGAGACCATACCCTTGGCAGGATTTTTCTTTGCCGCTTCATGTGCGTCGAAAACCACATGGGCATACTTCAACACATCAAGAGCAGGTCCATTTTCGCCGGACATCCCTCCGTGATTTTGACCTCCCATAGGATAAAAAGTTACCTGTATATCTCCGGTAGCGTGCATCGCTTTCGTTGCCTCATTTGATTTAGATGATTCCATTAAATCATCAGAGGTCGTGGGCATGAAACGTTCTTCGTCACAACCGATCCAAAAAAAGACCAGACTTAACATGATGATACTCAACCGTGTTTTCATTTGTCTTTACTTTTAATTTCTGCCTTTTCCACCGCCCGGGAATCCGTTACCGTCATTTCCTCCGCCAGAGCCTCCTGAACCTTTTCCACCACCTTTGGTTTTAGGGGTGATCAAAATGTCCATATAGGTTAGGTTGTTGTCTACGTCCATCACAGCAACACCACCACGGCCTCCTTCTTCTGCCTCAGCAACAACTACTTTTTCAACTATTTCTTCATCCTCAGCTACAAGTATTTTCGTATTGCCATCAAAAAAAGTATTCAAGGCTACCGGTCCGTCATTGTCAAAACTAAAGGTCAACCTGTAATATCCGTCTCCTTCATTCATATTGCGCACTTTCCAGGTATAGCCATAGATAATTTTTCCTTTTACATTGATCTCGGCATTGTAATACCCGGGTCCGTCGCCTGCTTGGTATACAGCCATATTATAAAGAGGTTCATTGATCAGGTCTTCTGCTCCGGTAATACCTTCCCACGAATTAGTGACCTGATTCCATTCTAAATTGCCTTCCAATGCAGCCAGATCACTTACATTGATTTTCTGTATGGTAAAACGGGCATTGTGTGAATAAACGGTAGCCAAATCTCCTTCTACAAATTCAAATGCAGGTGTAGGATCTGATATATCATTAAAAGCTTGAACACCGTGTACTTCATTACTACCCCAACCGTAAACATGTCTCATTGGAAACTGTGGATGTAGCGGATAAGGTTTGTTGTAGGTTTCGTCATCTAACCATTCAAACAAGACCACTTCGCAACGGACTTGAGAATTAAGTGTCCAGTCTACAGACTCAAGGTCATCGCCCCAATCCACCTCGTCTATATAGACAGGTCCGGTTGGTGTGGCGTTAAAGGCTTGCCAGACATTATTTACGTCCTTTTGCACAAAGGCTTTATACACTGTGCTGCTTCCGTCACCCGGTGGTGTACCATCCAGACAAACATCCGGATTTGAAGGGTTTGGTTGACAACTATAGACCGGATAATTGGGATCGATAGGGTCTTCGCCCCATACATACCACCAAACACCATTGAGCGAGTATTCTCCCATGGTTCCGGGTAGAGTTTTTTCAACATCATCTGACCATAAAACGGGAAATGACAGATTATTTCCTGCTGTCTCTCCGTCCGGTGCTTTAATCGTTGTCTTTTTTTCCATCACTTGATTCTGTGAGGAATTCTCTGGGAATATGATCTCATCGTCGCATTGAACAAAAAATAATGCTAGCAAGATAAAACCCGAGCCAAAAATAAATTTTAAGGTTTTCATCTGATAAATTTTAAGGTTTGTTAAAACATTTCTTTTAAAAAAGAATAAGGGGTTCCTATGCAATTTCCTATATTTCCTATAATTATTCTATGATTTCAATCAAGCAGAATATTGATTTTAATCAATACTCCCGGTCGTATTGGGTTTGGAAAAGAATGGTTTATATGTCTTTAGACCCTGACCCCCAATGAAACTCGAGATTACTAGAAAGTTATTCTTCCTTAAACATCATGTTCAGGGTTAGCCCTTGATGCATCTTTTGAAGAGCTCACCCTGCTCCAAAGTGATGTGAAAAATATAAACGCCCGGGGCCAGCCCAGACAGGTCGATGTGCTCAAAATCAGACTCAATTCGTTTAACAATTTTTCCGGAAATAGCATAGATCACTACCCGTTTAACAAGATGTTCCTTACCTTCAATCGTCACTGTGTTTTTTGCAGGATTTGGATAAAGATTGATCGCACTATTTAAAAGCTCCTCTTCTATGCCCAAAAAACCCTGGCAGTCTGCAGCATAGGAGCTGGTGTCATCTTTAAGCCAACTGTCATAGGGCGAAAGACCTGCCCTGGCATCATCTTCACTGTCTACTTGAATACATAACAACTGAGGATTATTCAGTGAATTCATCCCTTCAATGTAGATTAGGTTTCCGTCATAATTTGTGATTCCTCCTGTCATTAGCGCATTATGATCGTTCTTCAGATCGAGTGATTCGAGTTGGTTATCATTTACCTTGAGAAAAGCAAGATGAACATTCTTGCTGAGATCCAGACTTTCTAATCGATTATTTTGACAATAGAGATTTTCAATGAAGGTATTCGTACTGAGGTCTAATGCTTGAAGTTGATTATTGCTGCAGTTTAAATATTTTAGAGACGAAAGTCCATAAATATCAATGCTTGTAAGTGCATCATTATCTCGACAAATAATCTCTTCCATTTTGTAATTGTGGCTGAAATTCACATGGGTCAATTGATCATTATTTACCATTTCAATATGTTTTAATTCCAACATATTGTTCAAAAAAATAGACGAAAGCGGGTTGTTGCTGCAATTAAAGGTTTCCACTTTGAAACAATTGCTCAGATCGACGTAGGTCAATTGGTTCGAGGAGAAATTGAGCTGTTTGATTTTCCAGTTAAAGGTAATGTTCAAAACTGTAAATTGATTGTTTGCACAATTCAATGCGATGAGTTCAAGGTTGTCTTTGAAGTTGATATTGGTCAACATATTTTCCTGACAATAGAATTCTTTAAGATTTTTATTCCCGGATAAATTGATCTCACCGATCATATTTCTGCTGCAATTCAGAGCGGTAAGTTCGCTGAGCTGTGCCGTATTTAAGGAGCTTAGCTTGTTTTCACTGCAATCCAGAAAGGTAAGCGACTTATTCTCATTCAGATTGAGGCTTTCAAGAAGATTATCGTGGCAATTGAGTACCTCTAAGCTCTGAAAATCCTGAATTCCTGTCAAAACCTCAATACCCTTACCGGGAATATCCAGAGAAGTAACCCCTATTATATCTGCTGTCGCTACACCCCCATTGATTAGGCCATCTTTGTCAATGCCCAGATCAATAAGCGCCTGCTCAAAATTGACATCCGGGATTTGAGTAATTTGAGAGAATCCGGTAATATTTGCCAGCATAATAGTACTCCATAGCAGAATGTATCTCGGGTTGAGCATGGGCACGCCTATTTCATAACGTCCCAAATTTAAATGAATTGCCTTCTGCCATCTATGACCCTAATCAGCCTTTTTGTTGATTCTGGTCAGCCTCTTGGCTTTTATTTTCCCATAAGCCAAATGACCCTGTATTTACCCTAAGATTTCTTCACAAATCGTACGGCGGTACCTCCACCTTCGGCAAGGTCGAGCTGAAGCTTGTCGGTTTGTTCTACATCAATTGATAGGATCTCGATTTCTGTCGCATTCTTGTTCCAGCTGATGCCTGCTGCATCTTTATAAATTTGAGCCTCATAGATTGTATCCGGATCTAGAAACTGAAGTTTTATCTCTAAATTTCGACTCTTTTCATTGGTCAGGCTACCCAAATACCAATCATCACTATTTTTATCTTTTCTTACGGTAGTTATGTACTCACCGATTTCACCGTTCAACACTTGGGTATCCTCCCAATCTGTAGGTACATCCTGTAAAAATGTAAATGCCGGATGGCCGTCATAATTTTCAGGTAAGTCGGCAAGCATCTGAATGGGAGAATAAAGAACCACATACAAAGCCAACTGTTTGGCGGCCGTGGTGTGTACATCTCTTCCCTCAAAACCTTGTTTGATTTCGACATCTAATACACCCGGCGTAAAATCCATCGGACCGGAAAGCATTCTTGTAAAAGGTATGGTTGCAGTATGACTAGGCGGATTACCTTCACTCCAGGCATTGTATTCTTGACCCCTGGCACCCTCACGTGCCATCATATTTGGAAAAGTCCTGCGCTCACCTGTATCTTTGATAGGTTCGTGAAAATTGACCGTTAATTGGTGTTTGGCGGCTTCTTTTAAGACATCCCGATAATAATTCACCCCAAACTGGCCGTGATGCCATTCTTTCATATTCAGCCTGGAACCTACCTGTCCGATCTTCACATCGTGAATGCCCATTGCTTGATATAAGGTCATTCCGTCTTCCATTTGTTTCAAATAATTGATGATGTTCGACCCCGTTTCGTGGTAGCCGATGATGCTCACCCCATTTTCCCGCGCATAATCTGTGACTTTTTTAAGGTCAAAACCATCCGCTTCCTGCGTGAAACTGAACATATGCATGGCATTTTCATACCAGGCCGGCGTCCATCCTTTGTTCCATCCCTCGATTAACAAATGATCTATCCCGAATTTCTTACAATAATCGATATAAGCATAAGCGTTCTTCGTGGTTGCACCTTGGGTAGGACTTTCCCAAAAAGTGTATTTCCCAATATGCATACCCCACCAAATTCCCAGGTATTTATGGGGTTTGATCCAGCTTGTATCATCCAAAGAATTCGGGTCATTCAGGTTCAAGATCAAATAGGAAGTGATCAGGTCTCCAGGTTTATCGGCTAGTTGAATCGTACGCCATGGCGTCATAAAACTGCCATTGGTCTTTACCCTGTCGCCATCTGCCCAGGGCACCAAGTCACTTTTTAAATAGGTACCTGTTGTCCGCGCCAAAGTCATGCTCGGAAAATCTTTTAAATTGGCTTCATGAAAACTCAGATACAAGCCTTTATTGGTTTTAAGGGTTAAAGGAGTAACTACCGTATCCAAACTGCTAATACTTGATCTTTCGGTTAAATATTCATAGCGGTTGTCTTGATAAGCGCCTATCCACCAGGCTTCTCCGTCATCCTTTAGATTGAACTCGGTCAATTCATCCATGATCACCAAACTGTCTTTTTTACCCTGGTCGGGGTAGAGATAACGCAAAGCCACCCCATCATCATATGCCCTGAACTGGATCTCCAATTTTCTCATATTCCCGGATCTTTCCTGAAGCAGTGCAGATAGTTGATTGTAATGGTTTCTGATCAATCGCTTTTCTCCCCAAACCTGCTCCCAGGTTTCATCGAATGAGGTGGTGTCTATTTTTAAAATAGTAAAATCTCTGAATAGGGAATCATTACCTTTAAATACAAACCCCATTTTTGAAGGATTTATGATAATTTCCCCTTTTCTATTGAGAGAATAAAAAGGAATTGATTCTCTTAATTCAAATTTGAGAGTATGCACCTTATTTGGAGAAATTAACTCGTAAATTTCTTGTTTTTGTGGGTTTGAACAGGATAATAAAACGAGTGAGGAAAAGAGCAATAAAGATTTATATAACATGGCCTGCTATTTATTACCGGGTAAAACAATCAGGCAATTTGATCAGCAAAAACAAATCAAAACCGACCTAAAAGTAGTTGGCAATTATTCCTCTAAAGTAGTGCAAATTATTTCTAAACAAAAAGCATTTGACTGCTTTTTTTGACAAAAAAAGCGAGATAGTTTCTCAGTGCTTACACGCCCCCTGTGGGTTCAAATCTCAGATCCAACTCCTGTAATTTGGCCTCCTTTTCGGGTGTTAGCGTAAAAAAAACACGGATCTTTCCTTTTTCAGTGATGAACTCGAAAGTACCCCTCAATTGGTTTTCCGGAATCAGCTCGGCTATACTTTTGATCTCACCTGCCTGTGAAAAGATTTCCTCACATTCCTTCTTTCTAAATTCTCTGCTAAAATCGAGATAGAAATTTTCGGCCAGGAACTCATCCGGTACCTCATTCCATGTTTCTATCAGGCCGATGACCTGCTCTTTTCGAAGCGCCAAAATTTCAGATACAGGTAATCTTCTCGGCTCGAGCTTCAGGGTTTCAAACAGGAGCTTCTCTATTTTATCTCTTGGATAGGCAGCGGTATAGGTGAGATTACAAAAAGCCATGATCCCGATACCGTATTCCGGATAAAACCGATAATCACTTCCGAATCCCGGAAGTGCTCCTCCATGACCCACACGTTTCAGATCCTCACAATCTGTGGATATCCCTAAACCATAACCATAGCCCGAGATCTGGGCACAGGGCTCTTGGTTATAATCCTTGGCCTTCGCATATAAATGGGCATATTTAGGCGTCTGCATTTCTCTTAAACTGCTCCTTTCTAAAGGTCCGGTATGATCCTCGTTTCGCGGTGGCCAGGCCGACAAATGATAACTCACATATTTACTGAAATCTTCAATGGAGGTGATCAATCCGCCCATTGCCCCATAGATACCGTCGTGCAAAAGGGGTTCTTGTATCCATCGTTCACTCTCCCAACGATAACCCAGAACGAGTTGATCCTTTGGAACCTTGTCGTATTCCCAATAAGTCTCATTCATCCCCAAAGGAATCAGGATGTTCTGATGGATGTAAGTCTGATAGGGCATTCCGGAAACCCGGGAAATGACATAGCCCAGCAGGGCATAACCCGTATTGCTGTATTCAAAGTCATAGGACGGCGGATTGGAAAAAGAAATTCCATCCTTGATGAGATCGATCAACATCTTGTCAGGTTCATCAAGTTGCCGGTCACCCCAGGGATTGTCTTCAGGAAATCCCGCCGTCATCGTCAGCAGGTTCTCCAGGGTCATATCAGGAGAATCTTTGGTCAGATAGGCTATTTTCGCCAATTCTGGAATGTATCGATGAACAGGATCGTTCAAAGACAATTTTCCTTCATCTCTTAATTTCATGATCGCCATAGCCGTAAAACTCTTCGACATAGAGGCAATCCGAAAAGAAGATCGCGTGCTGGCCAAGATATTTTCTTCTACTTTCATGAGTCCTGTAGCGGAGGCCAAAACCAGTTCATCATCCACTACGATCCCATAGGCGATTCCAGGGATATTCCTTTCTTTGGCGTGCTCTTCCATCATCTTTTGAAGCTCAGAAGCGATACTTTTTATCTTTTCAGCCCGCTGATCCACGAGAAAAACTGGCGGAAAATAGTTTGTGGAAAAGCGCCGGTTATCGTCTTTCCCTTCCGAAGGTCTCGGTTCCTTTTGCTTACAGGAAAGGGTGAACATCACGAATATTGTAAGGATGAACGGTGAAAAGAAGTGCTTTTTCATATGGCTGATATTTTAGTTAAATATACCCAATTTGAAATCATTTGATCAATTTTAGATAGCTAATTGACCTTCTCATCGGTCTAAAAATTTGGTGCGCATGCCCGCTGGGCTATTTTAAAAAATTGGCCGTATTTTTAAGTCGGAATTTTTAGGTATTCAAACAACTTATAGTAAGTTAAATATGAAAAAAAACAAAAAGATCATCTGTTTTGGAGAAGTGCTTTGGGATGTTTTTCCTTCCCATAAAAAAATTGGCGGCGCTCCTTTAAATGTGGCATTGAGATTAAATTCTTTTGGGAATGAAGTTTGGGTGATCAGCAGAATTGGTCGCGATGAACCGGGGAATACACTCCTCGATTTTATTCAAAACGCAGGTATTCATACAGGCTTGATCCAATGGGATGACGCCTTAGGGACGGGAGAGGTTAAAGTCACCTTGGATGCCAAAGGTTCTGCAGCTTATGAGATCATCGCTCCACGTGCCTTCGACAGGATCAGTTTGAACAAAGACTGTATGGCTGCCGCGGAAAAAGCGGATGTCTTTATTTTTGGCAGCCTGATCACCAGAGATGCAGTTTCGGGACATACCCTTTTCAGCCTTTTGAAAAAGGCTCCCTTTAAAGTATTCGACGTGAATTTAAGAGCCCCTTTTTACGAAAAAGAGATGCTGCTTCAATTGATGCAGGAAGCTGACTTTATCAAATTTAACGATGACGAACTCTTCGAGATTGCAAAAATGATGCATTCAAAATTCCATTCCTTGGAACAAAACATTCAATTTATAGCAGCACAAACTGAGACAAAAATGATTTGTGTCACCAAGGGCTCTCATGGCGCTGTTCTGCTGTTCAACCATCATTTGTATTACAACAGCGGTTACCGCATTGCGGTCAGGGATACGGTAGGAGCGGGAGATTCCTTTTTAGCAGCTTTGATCGACCAGCTCATTCAGGGTGAAACGCCGCAAAAAGCCATTGATTTTGCCTGTGCTGTAGGAGCGCTGGTCGCCTCTGAAGAAGGCGCTAATCCTGCCCTTTCTCTGGATAGCATTGTCCGATTTATGGATCCGGAAAAGTCGGCTTGAAATTGGTACTTCCCTTTCCATCTGTGGAAGCTTCCAATTTTAAAAGTAAAATTTTTCTATATACTCATTCTAAATGAAAGCAATTCGTAATGGATATAGACACCTATTTTAATCGATCCTTACTTTTTCAGAAATCGGCAACCCTAAAAGTCTGATTTGCTCAGCCGCTATTTTTGCTATCTCTGTAGCGCCTAATACAGATAAATGGGTGTTGTCTTTAATTCCTTCAGGATAATAGGGGTGCTCACCCTTTTCGTAATGCAGATGTAAATCTTTTGAATTTTCAGGACCATAAGATTCTTCTAATAATTCTGTAAAATATTGCATATCCACCCATGGTATATTGAATTCCTGCGCAACTAACCTTGTTTCCAGGGTATATGCTCCATGTGAATCAATCAGTACGCCATTTTCGTTGAATTTTCTCCTTGCAATAGAAGTAAACAAAATAGGAATTGCCCCTTTTTCCTGGGATTCTTTAACATATCTGATTAAATTCTGCCGGAATGAAGAATGTGGATTTGTAAATCTCGTCGGGTCCGTTATTTTACCATCGTTATGACCAAACTGAATGAAAACATAATCTCCCATTTTAAGCACTTCATAGATTGGTTTCCAATGCCCCAAATCTCTAAAACTCCGTGTACTTCTTCCGTTTACCGCATGATTTTCAATTTGAACATCTTTGTTAAAAAATAAAGGCAGCATCTGCCCCCAGCCCCTTTCAGGATTCTGGTCAGGCTCAGGTTTGTTTGCCATTGTAGAATCTCCAATGGTATAAATTTTAAACGTTTGACCATAACTATTTATGCTCAAACAAAGTAAAATGAGGAGAATATTTTTCATGTTTTATCTAATTTTTTAAATACCAATGCTTATCGAGTTGATTATTACCCAGTATATTTTTTAGTGAATATTTTTTTGCTTCGGAGCTACTGAGTTGATGAGACCAAACCACCCTTTTCCCAGGCTGAAACCCTTTACCAGTGCAATTGTATTCGGCATAAAATGCAGTCTTTTCCGATTCGGGATTTGACCAGTTATGCCAACCCTCCGGTTTGATATGGGATCCCATTTCACAATCGATAAAAACTGTCTTGGCATAGATTCTCCATGGTCTCCCCAGATAAACAGCATTCACATCTTTATCAGCTGTTAGATTACAATTCACAAACACAAAACCGTATTCAATCCCCTCAGAAGTTGATGCTGCCGTAATGTATGAGTCTTTTTTACTATGGATTGTACAATTTTGAAATAGAGCTGTGGCTCCTCCGAAAATGAAGTCAGTTGTCCCTTCAATATAACAATCCTTAAAGTATTGTTTATTGCCATCACCCGACACATACAATGTGTCCTGATTTCCGCGGATACGACAATTAATAATCGACGTTCTGTTTGCAAATACTGATAGTGCGACCGCTTGTCCAACTTCACCAGAAGTGTTTTGTATAGTTAAATTCTTCGCTAAAAAATCGTCTCCTTGGACCAGTAAGGTATAGGTATAAAAAGTACTGTTTCTTCCTAGTTTCATTTTATCAAAAAAATCGTCATAGGTAATTATCGTATGCTCCCTGCTTTCCCCAATCAGGCTTATCTTTGTGTTCCATTCTGGAACGCTTACTTTTTCACGGTAAACACCATTTTTTATCTCGATGATAATGCGTCGATCGGGAAAAGACTTTGCGTGATTAATTGCTTCTTGAATACTGGCGAAATCACCTGTACCATCTTTGGAAACAACCATATGAAATTCATCACGAGGTTTTTGTACATCCATTTTTCCTTCAATATCCCATTTTGCTTTCCAAGCTGGATATTTTTTAAGGACTTCTTTTGGCTTGTCTACATACCAGGCATATCCATTTCGACGTTCAGGGCCAATTTCGGCTAACGAAGCTTTTTTAATTCCGTCCCGGTCGCAAAAAAATGGAGTATTATCATCCAATTCCATAAATCGAGCCCAAATAAATGGTGCATTGGGGTCTGAGATCATTTTTTTATCGATCACTTTGCCACTTTCATTATAAATGTGTTCTTCTCTTAATCCCGTTATTTTTACTTTTTCAAACCATGCCACTGCACTATTTACAGCTGAGACTACTTCTTTAGATGGATTTTCAAGCGTCATGAGCAATATTACTATTTTTGCAGATTCACTTCCACTCAAAGATGGCAATTCGTAAGCGCGAGCCTTTGCAGGTAATAATGTATTCTCATCATGTTGTGCGCACCAACCTGTAAGCGTGTCATTTTGTTTATACTGCGTTTTTAAAATGCAATCAATTCCTTTATCAAAGGCAATCGAAACTTTGTCCGTGATTGAGTCTGAAGGTTGAATGGAAAAGTAATTTGTTTTGTCTTTTACTTCTTTGAGAATGTTTAAAATATTCACCATCGAATCATCATTGAAGGTAATATGAGAATAATATCCCTTTCTTAAAGGATAAAATTGAGGCCAGCCACCATTATCGTATTGTGCCATCAATAAGTAGTTTACTCCTTTAACAAATGCCTCTTTATATCTTTTATCCGGGACTTGTCTATACATTTTAGAAAGAAACAGCATTTCCTGGCAAGTAGCTCCATTATCCGTGGTCACATCTTTTGTGCTTTTCTTTAATGCATTTAGATCTTTTATTTCCTCTTTGGATAAAGATTGATGCATTTGAATATTTTTTGGCCAACCTCCAATATCCCTCTGATAAAGTAGAACGTTCTCTGCAATTCTTACAGCTTCTTTTGAAGCGAACCAAGAACCCTCTTCCTTATGAATGATCTCCTTCCACTCCATATCATGGACCTGAGCAAAAACATTTGAACTTATCAGTAAAATAGTCAAAAATAAACCAAATAACATTTTCCTTTCCACTGCCTTATTTATTAATTCTCAAAAAATCAATATCTACGCTGCCAGAATCATTTGTTTTCCGATCGCTTAAAGCAAAAAATCCAATTTTTGCTCCAATCCATTTGCCTTCACGTGCCCTGAAACTCTTACCTATACCAATAAATTTCTCTCCATCTTCGCTATAAAGAAAATCACATACCCCATCCGCTCCAACTTTAACTTGTAAAAAAAGTGTACTAGCTCTAACCCTAATGGGTTCACTTTCTGATTCGAGACCATGCCTATCTGCATTTTTACAAATGATCTGCGAAATATAGTAGGCTTCTCCTTTCTTTCTGAGACCTATATAACTATAGTCCAGACCCATCACCAAAAATCCCATGCTATCTCCATCAGACCTTGCATGAAATGTAATTTTAGAAGTCGCAGTAAATACTTCTGCAGTAAATTTTTGCAGCAATAAATTCGGTACTTCCCATAAATTCACTGCTCCTGTTGGCTTGGGCTGACAGTATACAGAAAAATGACCAGAACTGGTAGGCAGGCCCCAATTGACCTGTGGGTTGGCATGCCATTGCCATTGTAAACCGAGTTGAGGTTTATCGATCTCATCACTTTCTGGCGGCGTAAGTATCGGATAAGTTTTACCCACTCTGGGTTTACTATATTTTACTACAGGTTCGCCTATCCCGTCTCCGTCTTCATCCTTTCCAATGACAGGCCAATCATTGATCCATTTCATAGGTTGAAGGTGAACGATCCTTCCAAAGGCACCCTTATCTTGAAAATGAATAAACCAATCCTCTCCCGTTTGAGTCTTGATCCATGCACCCTGATGTGGTCCGTTGATAGCCGAAGATCCTTGCTGCATAACCCTCCTTTTCTCGTAAGGGCCGTATATATTTTTTGATCTCAACACTGTCTGCCAACCGTTCGTAACACCTCCTGCCGGTGCAAATATGTAATAGAAACCCTCGTACTTGTATATTTTTGGGCCTTCAATAGTAGGTTCATCGGTATGACCATCGAAGATCTTTACATCATCGGAATTGGCTTTGGTTCCTTCAGCATTAAGTGTGCAAATTGCTAAAAGACTTTTTATTCCTGCCCGACTACCTGCAAAAGCATATGTGAGGTAAACTTTTCCGTCATCATCCCAAAGGGGAGATGGATCAATTAAACCTTTACCTTCTTTTACCAAAACAGGATCAGACCAATTTCCTCCAGGATCTTTGGTTTTGATCATATATATGCCAAAATCAGGATCGGGATAATAGATGTAAAATTCGTTTTGATGATACCTGATGCAGGGTGCCCAGATCCCATTCCCATGTTGGGGTTTAACAAATACCTCATCGGGAATAAGTTTTGGCAGCGCATAATTGATTAACTTCCAATTTACAAGATCCTTGGAATGTAAAATGGGCAAACCGGGTACACAATTAAAAGAGGAGGAGGTCAAATAATAATCCTCTCCAACCCTGATTACATCGGGATCTGAATAATCTGCATGCAAGATTGGATTGGTATAAGTACCATCACCATTATCAGATACCCAAACTTCAGAAATTTTAGAGGGTTGTTGGGCGATTAAAGAAGTAAAACTAAGATACCATATGAACCACAACTTCATTCTCATAGGTCAATTACTTTTCGATCTCGATTGCTTTTAATGGCTGCCTCAATCACTTTGATCACTTTCAAAGCCTCTGTTCCTGTAACGGGCAGCTCCTGACCCTCTCTGATCGCCTGATAGATCTGATCGTAATAGCCCATATAATTACCTCTTTCGGTAGGAATATGTTCTCTTATCACCTTGCCTTCCTTTTCCGTATGTAACAATCCTCTTTCACTTTCCAACTCAATTCCCCAATCCCCGGCATCGGGCATTTTCCCCGCCTGCAGATCTCTTTCCTGCACATCTGCATTAGATTTGATAAACGAGCCCTTCTTTCCGTGAAAGATATTTCCGGATAAAGGTTCTCTTACGAAATAACTGGATTTCAGTGTGACTTTATGGCTCTTGTAAAACAACTTGACATCAAAATAATCTACAACTTTGGAGTTTGGTCGATGTATGGCAAAATCCGCATAGACCGCATGAGGCATCCCAAATAAAACCAAAGACTGATCTATCAAATGCGATCCCAGGTCATACAAACTTCCAACCGCCTCGGTGGGTGTTTCTTTGTGTACTTTATAACTGAGCTCCGGCACATATCGGTCAAAATGCATTTCAGCATCTACCATGTCTCCCAGCCAACCCTCACCCAGTACTTTTCTTACCGTTTTAAATCCACTGTCATAACGCCTGTTGTGATAAACCGAGAGCTTGACCTGGTATTGTTCCGCTAATTCAATTAATTCCTCGGCTTCTTTCACGCTTGCCGTAAAAGGCTTTTCAACGATCAGGTGTTTGCCGGCTCGAATGATTTGTTTTGCGAA